>JAYVVP010000160.1:0-4832 GCA_043786935.1 Pseudanabaena sp.
CACGCCCGAACTAAAGCTCATGATGCCGATAATATGATC
This sequence comes from Pseudanabaena sp., assembly GCA_043786935.1. GTDB lineage: Bacteria > Cyanobacteriota > Cyanobacteriia > Pseudanabaenales > Pseudanabaenaceae > Pseudanabaena. The sequence goes on from JAYVVP010000160.1 coordinate 40, forward strand.
ACTGACGTTCTCGAAGCAGGACGTGGAGTTAATGCCCAATTTCGTACCCTCCGCCAAAAAATTCAACTTGATCAGCTTTGTCATAGCGTACTAAGCGACTTTTACTTCAGCAAATGTTTAGAAGGAAAAATGCAAAAACTGGTCAAAGATATTCCTACTGATTTGCCCCCTGTCTATATCGATCCAGAAAAAATTCGTCAAGTTTTAATCAACTTGTTGGGCAATGCCACTAAATATACTCCCGAAGGCGGTCAAATTGACATAACCGTGATGCATCGCACTGCCCAAAAAATTGAAGTTAGTATTACCGACAATGGATTGGGGGTTCCTGCGGAAATGCGCGATCGCGTATTTGAAGAGCGCTACCGTTTGGAACGTGATAATGAAGCTGATGGATATGGTATCGGTTTATCGCTTTGTCGCCGTATCATTACGGCGCATTATGGACATATTTGGGTTGATGATGCGATCGGTAAAGAAGGCAGTTGTTTTCGATTTACATTGCCTGTTTACTAAAGGCAAAAAGCTGGAAGGTCAGAAATTGACATTTGCTGATGCGGTGATTGCGATCGGATGCAACCAACGAAACAAAACAATCGTGATCGCAACACCAATATAAGCAGGGCGCACAAATTCTTGTAAAACTAACTGCTGACGACCTTGAGCGATCGCTAAAAATGGTACGACCGAAGTACGTTCTTTGAGCGCCAGAAAAGTATCACCATAGCGTTTAAATAAACGTTGGTCGCCATGCCAAACGGCAAACAAATGATAGATAACTAAAGCGATCGCCGTTGTCAAAGTAAACGATGTCCCTAACCAAAGAGCGTGAGCAAAACCCCATAGACATTGACCAATCATCTGTGGATGACGACAAATGCGAATTATCCCTGTTTCAAATAGATGGACTTCTGGCTTTTTAATTGCCGCAACTTCAGTTAAGTTAAACGTAGCGGGATACAGAAAGAAAAATGAGATCGCTGACAAAATCAACACAAACTCATTCACACCTGAAACTCCTTGCACATTCCACAATTGCTCACCGTCATAGCGATGGTTAAAGAAATAAATAAGCTGCAACACAGCAAGGGGAATGCTAACTAGTGCAAAAGTTACCCTATATAATCTTGCTCCAATCCGTTCTTCTGCCCACATCCGTAACGCCGCCAGCCCGCTATGAGCGATCGCAAATATTAAAATCAAGCCCACCATTACAAAATGGCTGAGATAAGTCGAGAAGAATGTATTAAGAGAGGTCATGCTATGAATGAAAAATTGTTGAGAATCGTAATAAATTTTGACTTTAAATAAAAATTCAGCAAAACTGCATTTTAAATAAAATTAGCCATGTTTAAGTTTAAAACGCAAAATTGCTAAATTTAAAACAAGGGTAATCGCATTGGCAATAATAATTGGTGCTGCATTGACTCGTAAGCCATAAATTAGCCAGAGTGATATTCCCGCGATAAATGTAATTAACATCGGTAAAGAAATATCTTTGGTCGATTGAGATCGCCTTACATGGAGCACTTGAGGCAAAAAGGCAAGAGTTGTCAGAAATGCTGCCGCAAATCCCAGAATGTTAGTGAAATCCATAACTTCTATAAATAAGCTAATTTTAAAGAGTCCTTACTAGCATGACATCTCTGAAATTAGAAGTAAATCATATGAAACAACGTATCATCGGTATCACAGGAGGAATCGCTACAGGCAAAACTACCGTTTCCGACTATTTACACCGCACCTACGGACTGCCAATTCTTGATGCTGATCTATATGCTCGACAAGCTTTAACATGCGATCGCTTGTCAAAAATTAGCGATCGCTATGGGCAAGTAATTTTTGATGAACAGGGCAACCTTGATCGCCGAAAACTTGGCAATATTGTATTTGCTAGTGTTAGCGATCGCCATTGGCTTGAAGAACTTATTCATCCATGCGTCAGAGAATGCTTGACCACAGAAGCTAATCGTCTCGCTCCTTTAACTGTAATCATGGTAATCCCTTTGCTATTTGAGGCAAAAATGCAGGACTTAGTAACAGAAACTTGGATGATCGCTTGCGATCATCACCAACAATTGCAACGACTAATTAATCGCAATCATCTATCAGAATTTGAAGCTCTCCAAAGAATAGATAGTCAAATAAGTCAGGCTGAAAAGCTCGAACTTGCTGACGTGGCAATTATCAACTCTGACAATACTGAAGAACTATTTTTTCAAGTTGATAAAGCTTTATTTGATTCACCACTTGGGATGTTTTTTGCTAACTTGTAACAGCGATTGGGATTGTTTAAATTACAAATTAGACATTACCCATTCCCTCACTTCCCTAATCAAGGCATTCTCTTTGAGCTTAAGTAAGGCGTATTTTCGGATGAGTCTCTAAATCACAGACGATCGCTTGGTATGTCTCCCATCTTATTGATGGCAGCAAAATGCGATCGCTTGATTTAGTCAGAGTTGCAGTCATTGATTAGATTGCTTAAGGTTTTTTGGGAGTCGTAGCAGGCAAATTCAAAGGGATCGGCTGTGCATTAGGTACAGTCTTAGTAGAAGGTGCAACTTGGGCAGGAGGTGGAGAAGTTACAGTTGGGGAAGTAAACCAACCACCACTAAGCACCACGGTTAATCCTAAAAATGCAGCCGTCAAAAACCAAGTTATGCGATTGAGAGCAGTTTCTGCACTCTTCGTACTCGAAAAGAGCTGAGCTTGACCACTAAAACCACCCAAACCATCACTCTTAGGACTATGTAATAAGATTAAAATCACGAGACAAATGGCAACGATAGTCCAAACTAATTTTAAAGTTTCGTACATTTCAGATATTTTTTCTTTAAATATTTTTCTACAAACAGCTTAACGTATCAACACTTAGCTTATCTATAAGCAAAGGTCATGTTTTATGAGCCTTTTGATTTAAGCAAACTGCTGACCTAATTCAATCGGATTATGAACTGTAATTCGCTTTTTAGAGATTGCGATCATTTTCTGCTTTCGCAAATCACCCAGCAGTCTCGTGACTGTAACTCGCGTAGAGCCGATCGCTTCCGCGATCGCCTGATGTGATAGCTTCAAATCAATTGTCACCCCATCTGTTGATGGCGAACCAAAATCACGACACAAAATCAACAAAAAGCTAACCAACCTTGATCCCATGTCACGATGGGCAAGCGTCTCAATCATCATCTCCGTTTGCAAAATACGAGATGACAACCCACGTAGTAGCACCATCGGTAATTCAGGATCTTCCTTTAGGGCTTTTTCAACCTGATCGATTGGTACAGAAAGTAGCTCCACAGGTGTAAAAGCTACAGCGTGATAAAAGCGATCAGAGCGATTACCTGTAATCAACGACAAGACACCGAACACACTGTTTTCCCGTAATAGGGCAACTGTAATTTCTTCGCCAGCTTCGTAAACTCTAGAAAGTTTTACAGCACCTTTTACTAAAAAGTAAAAACGTTCCGCAGGATCACCAGGGAAAAAAATTGTCTTACCACGTTCAAACGTTTCCGTCATGGGTGGAAACATTCCCCCATTCATTTCGCGAAAGACTTCAACAAGCGCACGGTCTGCCAATCTTATAAACCCTTTTTAACCAAAAATAAATTAACTTAACTTAAACTTACTACATAATTGTAGTTTGTATCACTATGCACATTTTCTTGAGTTAAATATGAATGCGAAATAAAGCCTTATTTAATAGACCTGTTGGGTAATAAAGACTTAAATCGCTGAAACCCCTACAGAGATTGCTTTTCAAGGTTTTTGATTAAAGATCCTTGAAACCATTGCCCAGACTAGATTACAAGACTTTTTGAGCTTATTACCCAACAGGTCTAATACATCTTTAATACATCTATTTAAGGCGATCGCTACCTAAACATGCTACTGACCGAAGTGTCTTCATGCACCCGCCAAATCGTCTCACCTAATAGATTGGCAACAGACAGTACGCGTAATTGGGGGAAATAGCTCTCTTGTTTTACGGGTGTCGAGTTAGTTACAATTACTTCTTCAAACACCCCACTTGAAAGTCGCTCAATTGCTGGCGGTGAAAAAATAGCGTGGGTCGCACAAGCATAAACTTGTCTTGCACCTTCTTTCCTTAATAGCTTAGCCGCTTCATAAATTGTTCCTGCCGTATCAATCATGTCATCGACAAGTACAGCAGTTTTACCTGCGACATCCCCAATTACATTCATTACCTCAGCCACATTGTGAGTTTGCCGACGTTTATCAATGATTGCTAAAGGGGCATCATTAAGCTTCTTGGCAAAGGCTCGAGCGCGAGCTACGCCACCAACATCAGGTGAAACCACCACTAAATCAGATAGTTTTTTTTCAGTGAGATAGTCAAATAAAACGGGAGAGCCATAAACATGATCGCAAGGAATATCAAAATATCCTTGAATCTGGGCTGAGTGCAAGTCCATCGCGATCACGCGATCGGCTCCCGACTTCACGATTAAATTAGCAACTAATTTCGCAGTGATTGACTCTCGTCCTGCGGTTTTGCGATCAGCACGGGCATAGCCGTAATAAGGAAGAACTGCGGTAATTTGCCTTGCGGACGCACGGCGGCAAGCATCAATCATGATTAATAATTCAGTCAAATTATCGTTGACTGGACGGCAAGTCGGTTGAATCAAATAAACATCACAACCTCGAATCGATTCCTGAACTTGCACATAGACTTCGCCATCAGCGAAATTCTTTCGCACCATAGGTCCAAGTTCTATACCTAAATAACGGGAGATCTCTTGAGCAAGTGGTAAGTTTGCTGATCC
>JAYVVP010000161.1:0-13153 GCA_043786935.1 Pseudanabaena sp.
AGGAGATGTGATCGCGGGTATCATTAAGGCTCTAACTGAATCTCTGAGAGAAACTCCTGATCTAGATGTTGATAGTGCGGGAGAAGTAATTAAGACGGTCATGAAGTCACAAGGTGTCAAAAAGGGCGTGGTGATGAAGTCTTTACGAGCCGCACTTACAGGCGATTTACATGGACCAGAAATCTTGCCTTCGTTTGTGCTACTGCATCGCAAAGGTTTAGCTTTATCGCGTTTGCAACGAGCATTAAACGCATAAAACATCTGCAACTTCTTACGATCGTGCTGAAGTTTGAAGTTGAATTTTAAATATATTGTGGCGATCGCTATCAGATTTTGTAAATGCCAATATCTTTAGCAGGGCTTGTCATACGCAAAATATTTATCTGTTTAAAAAGGATAGGAATGTACAAAGTATATTCCTATCCTTTCTTTTATTTTGACTAACTATCGCTATAAAATACGAAAAAGCTTTTTGCCAATCTGGTGGGGATTTTAGATGACTTATTCTTTGCGAATTGTGGATATGGTTGAGAGCGATCGCCCACGAGAGAGATTGCTCAGTCAGGGAGTTCGCAGTTTATCAAATGCAGAATTAATTGCTATTTTGTTAGGAACAGGTCAAGGCGCAGGAAAACTCTCCGCAGTTGGCTTGGGTCAACTGATTTTACAAACCATTGGCAAAGATCGGACTAGCGATCCTGTGGCAGCTTTGCAAGGCGTATCCCCACAAGAATTAATGCAAATTGAAGGAGTAGGTCCCGCTAAAGCAACGGCAATTTTGGCAGCGATCGAGCTAGGCAAGAGAGCGCTATATGCCAAACCTCCCGATCTGACCGAAGTTACTGATCCATCAGTGGCAGCGGCGGCTCTAAGTCAAGACCTGATGTGGCAACCACAAGAACGACTTGCCGTAGTGATGCTAGACAACAAAAATCGCATCATTGCCCAACGCATTATTACCATCGGTACAGCAACAGAGACGCTCGCACATCCGCGTGATATTTTTCGTGAGGTTCTCAAAAGTGGAGCAGTTCGTCTAATCGTGGCTCACAATCATCCATCGGGTAACACCAGTCCTAGTCCAGAGGATATTGCTCTTACTCGCCAATTACTCGAAGCAGCCAGAATGCTTAATATTCCGCTTTTAGATCATTTGATTTTAGGGAATGGAACCTTTTCTAGCATTCGCGAAACTTCGACATTATGGAAGGAAGTCCCTCAAGCAGAATAAAGACGATGCCCACAATTACAGCAGTTGTTGATCAAACTCACCATAAGAGGGTCGCAGGGCGAAGCCCCGCAATTGGTTTTATATTCTTACTTGTGGCAGGTTTCAGAGCAAATTGCTGTAGTATGAGAATCGTCTTTATTTCATCTAACGCATACCGCGATTTTGTTTGCGATCTAGTTTTATTTGCTCCATTTGTTGTCGCTGAGCAGGAGTCAAAACATTCTTGATTTGGGCTTTGGTACTTTCACCGATCGCCTTCATTTGTTGTTTCTGAGCATCAGTCAAGTTCAGCGACTTGCGGACTCCCTTGCGATCGCCAGACTGACGAGCTTCAGCAATTTTGGCACGTTGTTCTGCGGTGAGGACATTTTGACTCTGGGTCTTGGCACTTTCGCGGATCGTCTTGATCTGAGCTTTTTGGGTTTCAGTCAAGTTCAAGTTTTTCCATGCATCACCTTTACGACCCATTCCTTTTTCGGATTGGTTTTGAGTTGTGTTTTGTGCCGAAACAAGGTTTGGAATTGTAACGGCTCCAACTGCCATAGTTACACAAGCGATCGCCAAGACTTTTTTAATATTACGAAGCATTTGATGTTCCCCTTTGTGAGAAGGCTTATTAATCTGTACGAAGGTTTTGACAATCGCCGCGAGCAAAAGGTTCATAAATGCAAAAAAGATTTTAAAACCTTCTCTTTTTAATTTACACAGCTTCTTAGAATTACGCCGATGATTATACCAATGCCACCAAAACGAACAATCTGCCAAAAAGGTTCGCGAAAACTGCTCCATGAGAGCAGACGGCTTTCGAGATCACCTTCGATTTGTTCGAGCCGATCGCTTATTTCTTGTAATTGTTTTAGAAGTTCTTCTTTATGGAAATCAGATGGCGATCGCCCATTTTTAGAATTAGGTTTGCGACGAATTTTCTGGTTAGGGTTCGGGCGATCAATCGAATCTTCTTGAATTTGGGATTTGAGCTGATCTTGCTGTTTTTGAAGGTCTTGCAGTTCGCTTGAGTCACGACGAACTTGGAGAAACCGCTGCTCGACTTCTTCTAATAATTCTTTAGTTTCTTGGAGTTGAGTTTCTAGGTCACCCCAATCAGAAATTTCTGTCACAAAATCAATACAGTTAACTAAGTTGAATTTTACAGCGCTTCGCCCTCAGAATAGCGTCAGAAGCATATTGATTTAGTCCGATTAGCTGCTACCCAACCAGCGATCGGCGCAGAAATTTGCAGCCAACCTTGTTTTTCGCCCTCAACTGTAATTTGTGTACCGTTATCTAAAGTGCCAGCGATCGCATAATCTACGCCTGCCCCTGTTCGCACATTAATCGGCGGTTTAGGATCAGAAATTAGGCGTTTGGTATAGCTGCATTGAGAATTTGGAATATCATTCGCTGTGGTTGGGGATGAAGTAAGTTTTTGAGCAAAACGAACTTGAAATTCGCGAATATATTGAACATTTTTTAGTTCCATTGGGGTCAATAAATCATCAGGAAACTCCTCAGGCGCATATCTTGGTTTATACCAAGGTTGACTATTGAAATAGGACTGTAATTCAGGATCTTTAAAACGGCGACCATGACGGGCAAAAACTTCATTACGCATAATATCTAGCTCAAGAGCGCTCTTGTCTGCCAAGTCTTGATCAGCGATCGCTTGTCCCGATAAGAATAAATATTTTGCAGTCGATGAAATTGCGTTAATATTGACAACATTTTTGAGTGTCGGCGATGGGCGTAAAAAGATAACTGCACCAATTACAGCGATCGCGGACACGATAATCACTGAGCTAATCATCCACCAGTTCTTAAACTTTGACTGAAGACGATCTTTAATCACAATTGTCGGTGCGGTCGCGGCAACTTTATGAGTTAGATCAGAAACGAGCGTTACTGCTTGAGAATTAGGTTGAGCATTAGCAGATACCAAAGTCGGCGCGATCGCCATAGGCAATTGGTTTTGCAATTGTTCTTGTAAATAACATACCGCCGCTAAAGCTTCTTCCGCAGACTGATAGCGATCGCGAAAGTCATATCTTACTAACTTGTCAATTACCCTAGCAAAATCATCATTGACATGGGTGCGATATTTGATAGCAGCATTAGCAGATGATTCCCGCCAAGCTAGCTCACCTGTTTTTATATTCTCAGACAATAGACTAGGTGGAACTCCCGTCAGTCCCTGAATCGCGATCATGCCAACTGCATAGAGATCACTACATGGTCTGGGTTTACCAATCGCTTGCTCATTTGGCATATAACCTTCAGTTCCAATCGCCACAGTTGAGGCGATCGCAGTTGTGGTTCCGACTTGTTTAACTGCCCCAAAATCGATCAAGACCAGCTTGCCATCAGCATGTCGTCGCATGAGATTAGCGGGTTTAATATCGCGATGGATTGCTCCCTGCTGATGCACAAAAGTTAAAGTTTCTAGAACATCAATCAAAAAAGCGATCGCCTGAGCTTGATTCATCCGTCCAATTGGATAATCATCAACTGAGCGATCAGTGGGCATTAATTCGAGGGTGAGGTCATGTCCCTCAATCAACTCTTGAACTAAATAAAATTCCTGATCTTCTTCAAAGTGAGCTAGTAAACGGGGAATGCGATCGTGACTACCTAATTTATGTAAAATCCACGCTTCGGTTTCAAATAAACGACTCGCAATTTGTAATACAAAGACATCATTAGTTGCAGGTTTTAGTTGTTTGACTACACATTTTTGATGGTCAGGTAACTGCAAATCTTCCGCTAAAAAGGTTTGCCCAAATCCCCCGCTTCCAAGGTTCTGGTTGATTTGATATCGCCCACTAATCACTTTGCCAATCATGCAGGTTGCTATAAGTTTTTGGTAGTTCGTTAAGTTTACACACAAAAGTAGAGGGGGCGCAAAGCACTCTCTCTAGTCTAAAACTTCATAAGTTGATCACTCTATCTTTAATATTTCAGTAGATTTATAAACCACCTTGCTACTTGTGAAAAGCAGGCATAAATCAGGGCTGCATAGTTAGCTTTTACTCTAGATTCGAGCTAGTGACATTCTCCACTATTTGTAATTCGGTCAATTCTGGTTCTAAATTGGTAATTTCTTCTTCAACTAAATCTTGAGAAGTTATCGTAATGATTGACTCACCACCTATTGGAGTGACATCTGGCTTAACAGTCAGCTTAGATTCGGTTTTGGCGATTTCTATAACTATTTGCTGTAAATTGTCTAGTTCAACTCGTAAAACTTGCACATCATCAGCGAGATCTTGGGATTGTTGACGCAAATTAGTTAAGGAGATCGCAATACCAATTTGGGTGGCAATCAAAGATAACGAAGTGCGATCGCTGTCTGCCCAACTGTGATCAGCGCTACCATGAAAAGCAACTAAGATTCCCCAGACTTCTTGCCCAACATAGATTTTATTGGCTGCATAGGATGAAATGCCAATCTGTTCGAGCACAGTCACAATGTGAGAAGAAAGACTGGAAGTGCGGATACTATCAACCATCTGCACAGAATGTTCGGCTTGAATGGACTCGATCATATGCCGAGCCAGTGAAAGCTGCCTTTCAGGCATATCAGCAAGCGACGTAATCCCTGAGCCGATCGCATCCGTGGAGAACTCACCACTCCCATCAGGATGACAACGAAAAATAGCAACCCGATCAACTTCAAGGATCTTTTGGGCGACTTGGACGGCAATCTGTAAAACTAGCTCTAAAGATGGCGATCGCTGAATAGCATCAGCAAGCTGAGCAAGCGCTTTTTCTCTAGCGATGACATTGTTAAAAATATCTGAGGTGAGTGTGTTGAAAGTTTGTGTTGATAAAAGCTCTTGATCCCGCTGTTCTCGACTAATTTGATGGACGCGCTCCTGCTGCACCAAAATCGCTTTGAGGTGTTCATAAGAAGCGCGATCGCGGCAGAGGTGGCGCATTTGGTCTAAGAGAGTAGAATCCATATTTGCAAACGACTATCCTTACCTTTATTCCAGTTCTATATTTCAGCTTTTGCTTGATCTGCTCTTGCTTGATCTAGAAAATGGATTTTAGCGAACTTGATTTGGCGATCGCATCAGACACAAAGCTTAACTTTGAGTGAAACTTTTACTCTTACGATGAGTGTTCGTATAGCGAGCGAACCTCACAGCAAAACAAGTTAAGATCTTTATTGAACTATAAATAATTTGAAAAAGCCCTACTTAGTAAAGCTTTTCTAAATTAGTTATTTTTAAACCAATGTAAGTAAAAAAAATATGGCGCGTTATACCCTTGCTCAGAGTCCTGAAGTTATCCTGACCGTCGCTGGCAGAGATTCGCCAAAAGCACGCGAAAAAGCGATGGCTGAACTTATGGAACTAATGGATTCTGGCAAACTTGATACCGAACTTGCTGACGGCTTTAGTCCAGACCAATTTATAGAAGTGAAAGAGCTTTCCATGTCTGAAGATCGTGAAGATCCAATTACCCAAGCCGTGCAAGTTCTAAATAACCTTGCGACGCTAAAGATCAAAGTTCAAGAGCTGCGCTCTGATGCGATGCAGGTGCGATCGCAGATCGATATTTTATTTAGCGATGAGATTGTATCCGAGGAGCAAATCAATAGTCTTAAAGAAGGTTTTAAAACTTTAAAAAGTTTTGCTCAACTGAATATGCGATTTCTTGATGCGCGATCGCAAGCTGAAAATGCTCGTCAAGTTCTAGACGAAGCTTTAAAGTCCCCTACTGCGGAAGTAAAAGCGCCTGTTGAAAGTGAGACTAACACTTCAGATATTTCAGAGAAACTTGTGGTTAAAGATGAGTTAGAAGAGCCTATAACTGAACCTGAAGATCCTATCGTTAAGATTCTCGTGGAAAAATCTCCTAAGAAAAAATAAACTCAAAAAAAGAGAGGGACGTTAATTGTTTCTCTCTTTTTAGTTTTTTTAGTTTTTTAAGTAACGCGAGCGAGAATAATAAACCCAGCCGTGATCCCAATTAGATTCGGCATCCACGCAGCAAGGATCGGCGAGAGAAATTCCACTTGACCCAGCGCTCCACAGATAAACAGCAACAGATAATAGCCAAAGATAATTAACACACTTAAGCCAAAACCAAGGGCAGCACCAGTACGCTGCGGGCGCATTCCTAAGGATGCACCAACTATAGCAAACACGACACAGATAAAGGGTAGCGCATATTTTTGCTCCAATCTGACCTCTAGCTTACGCATTTCTTTGGTATTGCCTGATTGTTTCAGCAAATCAATATTGCGGCGAATATCGGCAATATTCATTTCTTCAGTACTGCGTTGCTCTTGAGCTAAATCCAGAGGAGCACGGGGTAAGCGTAGGTTCTGATCTTCAAAGCGGAGAATACTGCGGTAATTGCCATCTGGTCCAATTAGATAAGTTGTGCCTTTACTAAATTTCCAGACATTTTGCTCAGAAATCCAAGTAGCCGACTCGGCAGCAAGAATTTGTTGGAGTTGCCCTTGCGAAAAATCTAAAACCGTTAAGCCGCGCATTTGTGTACCATCAAAGCTACGCGCATAAAAACTGCGAACTAAGCCTTGTTTAGTTGTGCCATCTGCTTGAGGCACTTCACCATATTGCTGATAAAAAATATCTTGGCTTTTAAACTTAAGATTTTCTTGATTTAGCGCCGCTCGCAAAGTACTTCGCGATTGCCAATTTGCAGCAGGAACGATCGCTTCATTAAAAACATAAGTCATCCCTGTGACAAATAGACTCAACACCAGTGCTGGTACAACTAACCGATAGGTACTAACCCCACAACTGCGTAAAGCGGTTGTTTCACCATCGCCAGACATACGGCTATAGGAGAGCAATGTCGCCAGTAACATCGACATCGGAAATGAGTACACCATAAATCCAGGTATTTGATAACCAAAGATCTGTAGTGCCGTCAAAACGCTTAATCCCGCATCAGTAATCAAACGAATCAATTCAAACAGCGAGCCGATCGCTAAAATCACAGACGAAAATGCGCCCACTCCAAACAAAAATGGGATCAGCATCTGCGTGCCTAAATAGCGATCCATAATCGACAATCTTGGTAGCCATCCTTGCGACACGTTTGTAACTTTTTTCCTTTGGGTCGGTTGTAAGGTAGCCATTTCTGTTAATTGACTTTAATCGAGATTACAGGTTTATGGAGTATTAACCAAAACCAATTTCAGAGTTTGCAGCGATGTAAGCCCTAAAATTGGTTTTGATCAGTCAAAAATGAAACTTTTCGCCAAGATAGTACTTACGGACATCAGGATCACTTGCTAATTCTCGACTAGATCCATCGGCAAAAACTTCACCATCACGCATGATATAAGCGCGATCAGTGATCGCCAATGTTTCGCGAACATTATGGTCAGTGATCAAAATGCCCATATCGCGATCGCGTAAGTTACTAATAATTGTTTGAATTTCACTGACTGCGATCGGATCGATCCCTGCAAATGGCTCATCTAACAAAATAAATGTCGGTCCTACTTCACCAACTGCTAAAGCTCTAGCGATTTCGGTGCGGCGACGTTCTCCCCCCGACACCTGAATTCCCATCGTATCAGCGACTTTGGTCAATCGAAATTCTTCTAACAAAGTACGTAAGCGATGAATTCGTTTTTGTTTAGGTACATTAGTTTGCTCCATCACCAGTAGCAAATTATCGCGCACCGACAACTGCCGAAAAATTGTTGCTTCTTGAGCCAGATAAGCCATTCCCATCCGCGCCCGTTGATGAATTGGTAAACGAGTAATGTCTTGCTTGTCCAACCAGACGCTACCACTATCAGGCTGAATTAGTCCTGTTGCCATATAAAAGGAGGTAGTTTTACCAGCACCGTTAGGTCCTAGCAGTCCGACAATTTCTCCCTGTTTAACAGTGAGACTTACTTCCTGAACGACTTGCCTGCCACTGTAGCTTTTACTAACTTTGTTGAGGGAGATTTGCATTGCTCAATTTATTTGGAAAATTTTGAAATGTAATACTTAATTAATACTTATATTTAAGCAATTGCTTATGGTTTTAAAGGTAACTGTTCGGGAGAAACAGGAGAAATAAGCGAAGTTGGCGGACTAACTCTCTGCTTTTTAAACGAAGGCTTAATTTGTTCTACTGGTGTAGTAGATGTAGCAGGTGTATTCGGGAGGTCACGGTCTGGCACTACATAAATTGATTCAACTTGTTGATTATTAGATGGAATAGCCACAAATTTGCCCTCACTGACTAGATACGTAATAGTTTGGGCTTTGATGCTATTTACACCTTCTTGAGTAACGACGACATTGCCAGTTAAAACTACACGCTGCTCCTTAGAAAAATACTGTGCTTGCTCCGCGATCGCGTCAATTTGGCGGGCAGGATAACTCATCTTCACATTGCCAGTGGCAGTAACAACTCCTGTAATCGAGTTAGCTTCTTGAACATCAGCACGGATCGTGAGGGCAGAGTTTACGGGTTGAGCTTGAGTAGATGGCGATGGGCTAGTACTAATTATCCAAAAAGGAATGGCAAGTAGTAGTAATTTAGCGATCGCTGATTTGCCATTTCTTAGGGATGAAAAATGCAAACTAGAAAGTAGATTAGAGAATGGGGACTTCATAGATTTTGCACCTTGGCTTCAAACTTGACTTCATACATATTTACAATAGTTGCAACCACTTCTTCTATGGTTAGACCGTCTGTGTTTACTAAAGTTGCATCTTTAGCTTGAATCAAGGGCGCATGGTCTCGGGTAGAGTCTTTGCGATCGCGCTCTTGAATTTCATGTTCAAGAGTAGCAAGATCAGGCGCAACTTGACCTTGAGCAATTAGATCAGCTTGACGACGTTTTGCTCTCTCTTGAGCCGATGCAGTCAAAAAGATTTTGATCTCAGCATCAGGAAATACATGAGTACCAATATCTCGTCCTTCCATAACCACGCCACCTGACTGACCGATCAGTTGCTGCTGCCTTACCAAAATCTCTCGTACAGGAGCTTGGGCAGCGATCACGGACACATTAGCGGTGACTTCAGCCATACGGATCTCGGTACTGATATCTTCGCCGTTAAGCAAAACTTGCATTGGCTGTCCTGAGATCGGATTAGCAAAAAGTTGAATTTTAGATTTGGCAGCGATCACTTGTACTCTCTCTTGATCGTGTAAATCAATACCTTCGCGCAACACAGCTAGGGTGACGCTGCGATACATTGCACCAGTATCTAAAAACAACAAACCTAATTTGTTAGCAACCTGTTTAGTGACAGTAGATTTACCTGCGCCTGCAGGTCCATCAATTGCAATGATCGGTTTTCGAGAGATCGGAGTATGACTCAGCAAAATATTATCGATCAAGCGTGTATTTCCAATTCGAGCCGCGATCGCTAGCATAAACTCAGATCCAGCCGTAATTTGATTACAGGGTTGCAAAGTCTTAGCATTAACTAACTCAATATACTCTAGGTTGATCGCAGGTAGCTTAGCTAAATAATTATGGGCTACTGCGACGATTTGGGTCGGTGAACAAAGACTACAACATAGGAAAAATTGCTGTCTAGCTTGCTGCAAACTTTGATAAATATGAGCTGCTAAAATGCGATCGCTCTCTGATAAATACTGATTGCGTGAACTATAAGCTAAGCCACTGGGTTCACGAACTGTGGGACAGCCAATAATTTCGACAGGTAAGTTCAAATCATTAACGAATCGCCGAATGATGGCAAGTTGTTGACCATCTTTGTCACCAAAGTAAGCTCGATTAGGTTGCACCACATTTAAGAGCTTGGTAACGATTGTCGCTACACCTTGAAAATGTCCATGGCGCGATCGCCCACATAAGACATTGCTCATTTCAGTCGGCGGGATCACTTGAGTTAATTGGTTATTACTTAGACCCATTTCTGAAGCACTTGGCGCAAAAATTGCATCTACTCCTGCTGTCTCGCAGATTTGGCGATCACTGTCAAGTGTGCGCGGATACTTGTCTAAGTCTTCTCCAGCCCCAAATTGTAAAGGATTGACAAAAATACTTACAACTACGCAAGCATTTTCATTGCGAGCGCGATCAATTAGGCTCAAATGTCCAATATGCAAAGCGCCCATCGTCGGCACAAACCCAATTGATTTCTGAACACTTAAATAATTACGTAAAGAAGCGATCGTGGTAAATATCTGGCTCAAATAACCACCTTGACAAAATCATCATAAAAAAGCATAGCCGACTCCGTTAAGGTTCCGCTATGCTTTTATCTATTAGTTGTTTAGGAGTTATTTAGAATAGTTTGAGGAATCGATATCGCTTACCGAGACAAAACTTCAAGTCTCACAGGTGCGACTCCAGAAGAAATTAAACCAATCACATTAGCTGCCGCCGTTGAAATATCAATCACCCGTCCTTCCGCATATGGACCACGATCATTGATGCGTACTACAACTGATTGATTGTTATCCATATTTACAACGCGGACAAAAGTCCCAAAAGGTAAACTAGGATGAGCAGCAGTTAAATCCCTCGCATTAAATATTTCGCCACTGGCACTGTAACTTCCATCAAAGCCAGGTCCATACCATGAAGCCATGCCAGACATTACACCAATGATGCGTCCGTTTAAAGCTGAATTGAAAGAGGAAGTTGCCGCAATTTTAGGCTTTGGTGCATTCACAATTTCCGATACAGGGTTAGCACCACCAAGCAATCGGCGTAACAGATTCGCTGATTCTAAAACGTCTTGAGGTTGACTTTGCTGAGACTCAGGATAGAGTGCTTGCTGATCAAATTTTAAAGAAGCGCGATCACCAAATTTAATAACATAGTTACCATTGTTCCAAGCAGGAATAATCGTGCTAGCATCAAGCCCATCGCGATTGATTTGATTAATCATTGCCGCCGCCGCAGTGGCGCGTTCGATCGGATTAGGAGAATTCAAAAGATAGTCTGGATTATCATTTGTCACTTTTGCTAAATTATTAAAATCAGCCTTGAGATTGGATGATGGCAACTTAGTTGATTCAAAACTTTTTTTAACGCCTTCACTCTCATTTTTATTTTTAGATAAATTTACTGAATCTTCAGACTCAATATAAGTAACTACTGGAATCCCCCGAACATAAACTGTAGCGGCATTTTTGCCATTTAACTTGTGTGTGTAGATCCGAGCGATCGAGTCATCTTGAGTTCTAATTAATGACTGCGATCGCGTTTCACCCACTTTGAGAGAATTAGATGAAGAACTAGGCTTTACAGAAGTAGAGACATTACTAGCTGTAGCTTCTAATTGAGTTCCTGTTTGCGCCTGTGCACTATGGCTAGTAAGACTTGAGACCATAGCAAAAGCTAGTACTGAGGTAGAGAGAGCATAGCTCCAGTTCCAATTAAGCATAGTTAAAGCAGAAATGAAGATAAACGACAGGTTGATTGATAGAAGCTTGCATTAGGTGAGATCTAGCTGATTTACGAGCTAAAGATATCAACACATCTAATAAACAAACAAATACTTGTGAACTTGGAACAAAACATGACTGGTTTCATTCATTTGAATTCAGATTAACATGGTTATTTAAAATGGCAATAGTCTAACCTTCAAACCCTTTCGGAGACTAACTTTAGCCCCTTCTTTCTCGTTAAAAGCCTAAATTTTCCTTCTTTCTCATTAGAATTCTTTATAGAAATGGAACTTAGTACGAATAATCACAAAAAAATCTTTAGAAAAGTATGCCTAAAGGCATAGATGTTTTTGCAAGCAAATATCTTATGTATGCATAGCAGCGTAATATACACGAAAAATTCGGTTTCTTTACAATTTTTATCTTCTTTTGTTCATACGTAAACCTTATGAAGAGATGGTCTTAGAAATAAAGTCCTAAAATAGCAATCAATCACTCTTTAGATAGATCCCAAAACTAAATTTATAGGAACTATTTAAAGATAATTTTATAAATATGATTGCAAACAACTAAATCTAAATTTTGCAACTAAAAAAATCGTAACTATACATAAATAACTAAGAAGTTCAGGAAGACATTTAAGCTCAACCTATAAGAATTTCTAATCAATTGCCACGAAATTCTTTCCAAAACTTTCAAAAAATTGTGAAAACATTCAAATTTACAAACAAAATGCAGTGATTTTTGCTACCTCGTATTTATAGACTCAGTATTTATAGACTTAAAATATTAGGTGTTCGTAAGCACGTCATTTAGTTTGCCGCTACGAAATCCTTCTAAGTCCAAGGTTGTTGAGGTGAATCCATATTCACGGAAAGCATTATTTAAATCAGTGATCTCCATCACAGCCATAAATTCATGAATGCGATCGCTAGGCACTTCGATTTTGGCAGTATCGCCCAGCGATCGCACTCTGATATCACCTTTCCAACCGCGATCGCGTAAATATTGCTCAGCATGACCCACCCGCCGCAATTTCTCAATTGTAATCTCTTCACCATAAGGAAATCGCGAACTGAGGCAGGGCTGTGAAGGCTTATCCCACCAAGGCATTCCTAAATATTGCGACAACATACGTACTTCTATTTTGCTGATGCCAACTTCAGCGAGAGGCGATCGCACACCACGCTCCTTGGCAGCTTGAATACCTGGGCGATAATCTTGCAAATCATCAGCATTCAACCCATCGACGACATAGCCATAGCCCATAGTTTTGGCGAGAGGTTTGAGCGTATCGTGCAGCTCACTTTTGCAAAAATAGCAACGATTAATTGGATTTGAGGTGTAGTTAGGGTTATTCATTTCATCGGTCTGCACGACTTGATGTTTAATACCCATAAATTCGGCTTGAACTTGAGCAGCAACAAAATCGGCAGGTAACAAAGATGGTGAATTAGCAGTAATCGCTAAAGCGCGATCGCCTAAAACATCAAAGGCAACTTTGGCAACAAGAGTACTATCAATGCCACCCGAATAAGCGACCAGAACTTCGGATGATTCATTAAA
>JAYVVP010000162.1:0-13061 GCA_043786935.1 Pseudanabaena sp.
TCGAAATCGGTAACTATGACAGCTACTACGCTCAAGGTCGCATCTTTACTGCTGATGAAATCATTGCTTTGACTGAAGAAACTAGATCCTTACTACCTCATACTGCGATCTCAGTCACAGTTCCTCACACTTTGCCTCTTGATCAACAAGTCAGTCTTGCCGAAAAATTAGAAGCAATCGGTGCGGACATCATCCAAACTGAAGGTGGTACAAGTTCTGCTCCAGTTCATGCAGGTGTACTTGGTGCGATCGAAAAAGCATCGCCCACTCTCGCAGCTGCTTATGCAATCGGTCGCGCTGTCTCTATTCCTGTTCTTTGCGCTTCAGGATTGACAAATATCACTGCACCGATGGCGATCGCGAGTGGTGCTTCGGGTGTTGGTATTGGTTCGGCTGTAAATCAATTAAATGATGTGGTTTCGATGATTGCGACGGTTCGCGCTCTTAGAGAAGCGATCAATAGCAATATCAATGTAAACGCTAGCGTTTAATAAAATCACTAAAATCGCTCCCTTTGGGAGCGATTTTGGCAGATAAGTATTATGGAATTTATTTGTTTTTCTCAAGGTGCAATCGACCTGCAAATCAACGGGGCGTTAGGTACTTCCTTTAATGACCTCAATCGCGATCGCGCTACGAAGTTACAAGAAATTTGTCGTTTTTTATATCAACAGGGAATTGATGAATTTTTGCCGACACTCGTTACTACATCAGTCGAGCAGTTCCATCGATCGCTATTCTTCTTAGCCGAGGAGATCGCAAATCAAAAGCAAAATCCGGATCCACTTGCAGCCAAAATTATAGGTGTCCACCTAGAAGGACCATTTCTACATCCTGATAAGCGTGGTGCACATCCTCAACAACATCTATTACCGCTTAATCTCGATACATTGCAACAAGTATTAGGTGATTACACTGAAATTATTAAAATAGTTACTCTCGCGCCCGAACTCGATCCTGACGGTGAAACTATTAGATTCTTATGCGATCGCCAAATTATTGTCAGCTTGGGGCATTCCACTGCTAATGCTGAACAAACTAGAACAGCGATCACACAGGGCGCGACAATGGTTACTCATGCCTTTAATGCCATGCCCAATTTGCATCATCGGGATGTCGGTTTATTGGGGGAAGCAATTTTAAGCGATCGTGTTTGGTGCGGACTAATTGCAGATGGGGTTCACGTTTCGCTGCAAATGGTAAATTTGCTGCACCGCATGACTAATAAAATCTTTTTAGTTAGCGATGCCCTTGCACCGCTCGGATTACCTGATGGAGTTTATCCTTGGGACGATCGCCTGATCACGATCAAGAATGGTACAGCGCGACTACCTGACGGCACTCTTTCAGGTACAACCGTCCCTATGCTTGAAACCATTAATAACCTTGTTAAATGGCAAATTTGCGAGCCAGTTGAGGCGATCGCTAAGGCGATCAATGCACCACGTCTAGCGATGAATATGGCGCTTGATACTACAACTCAGAGGCTAGCTTGGTATCAGACAGAATCGGGAGACTTGACTTGGGAACACCGTTAAAATGTGACTCACCAGTTATTCCTACTTGAGGCTGGTGCATTTTCAAAATCATTGACAGATTTTGCTTTAGCTTCGTTCTTGACACAACTGCATCAACAAAACCGTGAGCAAGCAAATACTCAGAGGACTGAAAACCTTCAGGAATTTTTTGCTTGAGAGTCTGCTCAATCACACGCCGACCTGTAAACCCAATCAGAGCTTTCGGCTCCGCTAAAATAATATCGCCTAGCATCGCAAAACTTGCAGTTACACCGCCTGTGGTGGGATTAGTCAAGACTGCAATGTAAAGTAAATTAGCTTGGCGATGGCGCTCTAATGCTGCCGAAGTCTTTGCCATTTGCATCAAACTTAAAATCCCTTCCTGCATTCGCGCCCCGCCAGAAGCGCAAAAGATTAAGGCAGGGAAGCGCTTCTCAGTAGCCGCTTCCAACATACGCGTGATCTTTTCGCCAACCACTGATCCCATGCTACCGCCCATAAAGCGGAAATCCATTATCGCGATCGCGGCATCACAGCTATCGATCTTGCCAGTACCCGTCAGTACCCCGTCACTTAAACCAGTTTTTTGCTTATATTCTTTGATGCGATCAATATAAGGCTTACGATCTTTAAAACCTAGAGGATCGCAGGAAGTTAAATCTGCGTCCATCTCTTCCCATGTCCCAGCATCAATTAGTTGAGCAATTCGCTCGTAGGCGTTAACTTGATTGTGATGCCCACATTCAGGACAAACCATCAAATTAGTTTTTAAGTCCTTCACATAGGTCAAAGCACCACAACTAGGACATTTGTGCCACAAACCATCAGGAATTTCGCGTTCTTGAGAGTTTTGATTTAGATTCGGAGTCTTGCGGTGATACGCTTCACTTGCGCGAGAGCGGGTTTCAGCAAACCAATCAAACAGTGACATATTGTCTCACGGTTCACAGAATAAGCAATTAGTTGCCAATACTGGCAGACGAAACTGCAACAAAAAATACGACCATAACTATATCATTATACGGCGCTTTGCGCTTCAGAATGAAGGTAGCGCGACCGATCCCAAAAGAGAGTTTCGCGCCCCTTTGCGTTACTAAAGAGAATCGCTAGGCTTCCTTCTGCTTAACCCTTTCCACTTGAGAGTATTTTTCAACTGTTTGAGTTACGTCAAACAAGGATTGCTGCAATGGTTTGATTGCAATTTGGATGTCTTCATAGGTTGCTTCTTCAGATTCAATCAAATTCTTGAGCGTTTCCATGTTTTTAAGAGTAGGCTCACGCAAACTCGTAGTAACCACCGAAGGACCATTGTCTCTGAGGATTTCTTCGACAGTGCGAATTAAATTAGATGCTTGGTTTCGCATATTTGCAAGTTCGCGACGCGCCGAATCTTCATCAGAATAGACTTCGGCTTCCATTCGCATTCTCTCAATTTCACTAGGACTCAAACCGCCAGTATTGGTGATACTAATGCTTTGCTCGACTCCAGTATCAATATCTCGTGCTGATACTTTGAGAATACCGTTAGCATCAATATCAAAGGAAACCTCGATCTGAGGAATGCCTCGCGGCGCTGGACGGATGCCCTCCAACTCAAATTTGCCGAGGCTCTTATTATCTTTTGCCATCGCACGTTCGCCTTGTAGCACATGGATTTCTACTGCTGATTGGTTGTCAACCGCTGTGGAGAAAATTTGGGCTTTGCTAGTGGGAATCGTCGTATTACGTTCTAAGTTTTTCGTAAATACGCCGCCTTGAGTTTCTAATCCGATTGAAAGCGGGATCACATCAAGCAATAACAAATCTTTTACTTCACCGCCCAAAATCCCTGCTTGAACTGCTGCGCCGATTGCTACAGCCTCATCAGGATTAACCGATTGATCTGGCTTTTTACCATCAAAAAATCTGGTGATCGCATCCTGCACCGAAGGAATACGAGTTGAGCCACCCACCAAAATAATCCGATTAATTTCTTTAGGTGATAACCCTGCATCTTTTAAAGCTTGAGCTGTCGGTTCGAGAGTTGCTTTAACCAACGCCGCCGTAATTTCATCAAATTTAGAACGGGTAAAGTCTAACTCGATCGTTTTTGGTCCCGTTGCATCAGCCGCAATAAATGGCAAGCTAATTAAAGTCGAAGGAGCGCTAGACAACTCAATTTTGGCTTTTTCAGCAGCTTCTTTGAGGCGCTGCAAGGCGGTTTTATCGGCAATTAAATCGATACCTTCTTTTTGTTTAAAGTCAGCGACCAGCCAATCTACAATCACAGCGTCAAAGTCATCGCCACCAAGGTGATTGTTACCTGAAGTTGCCTTAACTTCAAAAATGCCGTCACCAAGTTGCAGTACTGACACATCGAATGTACCGCCGCCAAGGTCAAATACTAAAACAATCTGATCTTGATCTTGCTTGTCCAAACCATAAGCTAGAGCGGCGGCTGTCGGCTCATTGACAATCCGTAAGACTTCCAGCCCTGAAATTGCCCCCGCGTCTTTCGTCGCTTGACGCTGCGTATCGGTGAAGTAGGCCGGTACAGTAATAACAGCTTGAGTTACTTCCTCGCCAAGATAGTTTTCGGCATCTTGCTTCAGTTTTTGCAAGATCATTGCCGAAATTTCTTGAGGTGTATAAGTTTTATCGCCAATCTGTACATCGACGGTTTGATCTTTACCTTTCACCGCAGTGTAAGGAACTCGACTACGCTCTTGTTCGGTTTCACTCCAGCTACGACCAATAAAGCGCTTAATACTGTAGACCGTATTTACCGAGTTGGTAACGGATTGACGCTTAGCTACCTGCCCAACAATTCGCTCGTTGCTGTCCTTTACGAAAGCAACAATACTCGGAGTTGTGCGCCCCCCCTCTGAACTAGAGATAACAACGGGTTTGCCGCCTTCTAAAACCGAAACACAACTGTTTGTCGTACCAAGGTCGATTCCAATTACTTTCGACATAATCGCCAGTTCCGTAAAAAGCTTTTTTAAAAGTTTAGCTTACTGAATTTCTAAATAATGTAATTTAAGAATGTATTACAAAAATACTTTTCAAGATGCAATCTGTGATCGCGATCGCATCTTGAATAATTTAACCTAGTTAGATTCGCTAGAGCTACTATTAGGTGCATTTTCGGCATTAGCGCCATCGATTTTACCCGAAGACACTTTGACCAATGAATGACGCAAAACGCGATCATCACTGACTAAATAGCAGGGCGTAATTCTTCAATAATTAATCCTTCATCATATTCAGTTGAAAGCTCTTGCATGATTGCTTCATGGAAATTTGGGTCAAAATCTTGACCTACGCATTCCATCCTGATTACGCCTGTTTCTTTAAGGCATTTCAACAACTGCTTGTAAACCGATTGATAGCTTTTGTGAATTGCTGCTTCACCGTCAGTCTTCGGTGAAATTTGCAATTGCGCCCGCTCAAAATCGTCAACTACTGGCAAGATTTTTTTGAGTATTTTGCCTGTAGTTGTGCCTTCTTGCTCTTCTTTATCACGTTCGGTACGTTTGCGAAAATTCTCGAAGTCGGCATACAGACGCAAGTACTGCTGCTTGCGATCGTCTAACTGCTCCTTCAGGGTGGTCGATTCAGCAATTAGTCCATTAATTTTTTCTAGAGTTGCAGCGGCGGCAACGCTTGCTTTACTTTCTTCAGGCTTAGAGGCACTAGTTACTGTTGCAGTAGACTGAGAGCCATCTGCTTTTAAATTTTCTTGATTTAAGTCTTCAGTTGCAAGCTGCTGTAACCGTGACTCAAGTACCTCATCATCTTCATCAATGAGGTCATCAGAACTTAGGATGTTTTCTTCTTCAATCATTGCGTTAATACTCTTTTCGCGCTTTTCAGACTAGCAGTAAATTGCTAAGAGTTGACATTCAAGTTTAAATTTTTCTGATTTTACTCTTTATTCGGGTCAACGTATAGTGAACCTAAAAAGTAAATGAGCATATTTTAAAATGGACTTTTATTTAGGAGCCACAGTTAAGGGTTGATTTTGTGGAATTACCACTGTCAGCAACGTTACCAGAAGCTAAAGAACAGAAATATTTACGAGTATTTGTGGAAAGATTTAGGGCGTTGGTAAAATCGGCAGCTTCGATACTGCCAATATTCTCGACGATCGCACTGCGAAAATTTGCCCCATTGAGGTTTGTTCCAACAAACTCGGTCAAAATTAGTTTCGCCGCCGTGAAGTTCGTTGAGCTTAAATTTGCATTTGAGAGATTAGTCAAGTTAAGTTCAGCTGATCGGAGATCAGAGGACGATAAATCTGCTCCATCTAAGATTGCATCACTAAGATTTGCGGCCGCTAAATTGCTGTCTCTAAGATTTGCCTTAACCAGATTTGCTTTACGGAGATTTGCTAAAACCAAATTTGCGCCGTTAAGATTTGCCGAATTGAGATCGGCTTCACTAAGATTACTCTTCATTAATTCAGTTTTTTGCAAAAGTGCCGAGCCGAGCTTTGATTGAGATAGATTTACTCTTAATAAATTAGCTTGAGATAGATTAGCTTCTGACAGATTAGAAAATGCTAAGTTTGCATCAATCAAACTGGAATTACTAAAATCTGCGCCTCTAAGATCGACTTTAACGAGTTTAATTCTATTTAAGTTAGCATTTTTGAATATTACTTGGCGCAAATCAACACGTTCTAAAACTGAATTACTGAGATTAATATTACTCAAATCTTGTCCTTGCAAGCGATCGCTTTGCGTACCTGTTAACTGAATATATCGAAAATCTCGCTGACCTTCTGCATATTTAGCTAGTAAGCTAGCCGCTGTGATCGGAGTTAGTTTTGGAGTAGCCACTGCCAGAGGGGAAGGTGAACTAATTGGGGTAGGAGAAATCACTGGAGAAACTTCAGGAGTTGAAGTAACTAGAGATTGAGATGGATTTTTTTTAGATATGAAGAGAATACCGCCAATGATTGCCATCAAAACTATACCAAACAATAAAAATGACTTAGTTGGCGTAATTACAAGTTTGGATTTTTGTTCTTTTATTGCAGGGTCATCTTTAGCGTTACATCGACTGATCAAGCGATCGCATAGCTCGCGAGTTTCATCATCAGGGATTTGCGCGATCGCCTGAAACACAGGTGATAACTGAGGCTCTTGAAAATCATTTTGACGGAAGATTAAATTTTTATTGTCTTCATGAAAGGTTTCCCAAAGCTTTGGCTCAGTTGCCAAAGCGCGAAGAGATAAGGAAATAACTTCAAAAGAAAATTCATCAAGGCGATCGCCAAAATCTTTAGGAGATCGACTTGGTGGCTGGTAGTTTGGATGCCCTATCTCTTGGGGCGGAATCCCTCGCAAAGCAGGAACATACATTCCATCATAGTCAACCAGTTTCAGTTCACCTTGACTATCCACCATGATATTCCCATGTTGCAAATCACCATGAGCTATACCAACGCTTTGCAAGTCCTTCTGGAGTTGTTTTAATTGCCGCTCTAAACGCAACAATACTTGTGAGTCATCGATATACTCACCAATATAGCGATCTAATTCTGCTCCTTCTACCCAATCCATTTTGAGAATCGGATACCATTCTCCTTTAACCAAAATCCCTTGAGCCAAAAATTCAAAATCAACTAAATAAGGAATCTGATGGTGATTAAGATATTCGCTAATCGACATATATCGCTGTTGCACGTCTGATTGCGGTATGCGCGTAAAGCATCGCACAGCCCAAGCGCGATCGCCCTTAGTTAGTTTATATACAGTGGCGAAGTTTCCTGACCAGAGCAGAACTCTGCCCCGTGAATTTTTAGTAGTGCTTGCCTGCTTAAGCTCAGAATCGGCAAAACACAGTTGCGGATTTTGTACCGCGATTGTGAAGTCAATATTTAATGGCCAATTCTGGATATCTGTCATGATTTTCAACGGATTTCTAGGCATAGCAGCGTTGTATCGTCATTAGCGATTTCTCGGCAATCGCGCAATTCAGTGACCCATTCCGCAAATAACTCTTGCGAACTAATCAGCCCTAATTTTACCCAAGGATCTTGATTTGCTTCCAGTTGTCTAAAAATCCAACAAGCGATCGCATCAGTCGTCAAATAAAAACGATCCCCAGTTTGAGCATTTCCATGGGCTTGCGAAACAATAATATTGGCGAGGTTTACATGAGTTCCGATCAGCCGAGGTCGATTATTAAATTGATGACTATTTTGTAAAGGGAAACTATTTTGTAAAAGATGATCGCGCACCATAAACAAACAAGAATCTCCTACTGCTAATGCTTTCCAGCTTAAGTCAAACTTGATTTCCAAGCTTAAAAAAGTTGCAAAAGTGCCCTCTCCAGCCTTACGCTTAGCAAACCAAGACAAATTTTGATTAGCTAACCATTGCCGCCAAGTTGTTTGTAATGGCGATAGCCAATCATCTACGCCGCGATTTACAAAAGCATTAACTAACTCTTTAGCCCATTCCTTTGCAAATGAAGACTCAGTTGCTCCATCGGATAGCGCGATCGCTACTTTAGAGTTAGTGAGGCGATCGCGTTCTGACTTTTGCCAAATATCTTCACATTCAGAGATTTTATTACCAGCTTTGTGCACCGCAAAACTTTGGATAAGATTAAAATTAGCAAAGTCTCTTTGCTTAGCATTGGCAATCAAACTGTATAAACTGCGATCGTTATATTTGCGATCGTTATGATGATTGCTCCTCTTAAAACCAAAGTTTGCATACCCATATTGAGTAGGCAATCTGAACATTGCATTAGCGCAAAAAGGTTTAGACACAATATCTCTACAGCAGTATTACACAGTTGCCAAAGACGCTAAAGGCTCTGGAATCGAAGCACTAGGCGATGTAAACTCACCTGTCACTACAAACTCAAGTCGTAACTTCAGCCAACGCATCGTATTAGGATCACTAGTAATGATCGCTGCTGCAGGTTGGGGAATTTGCTTTTTTATACTTGCCATCTCAGGTGCTTCTAGAAAGGCAGGCTGCTCAACTAACCAAAAGTTAATCTCTTTATTGCGAATCTCGAAATTGCGGCGGCGCTCTGATAGCGTTTCACGCAAAGGAGTCCCCTCGTCTTCACACAAATACTTACGGCTAGCTGCTACAAAATAATATTGTTGGGACTCTGACATAAACCTTTTTTTAATTTTAATTATTTTAATTTTGTATATTGCTCATCTTAAATCAATTGCCGCAAATCAAGCTGAGGTGTTAGCTCCAAAACACTATTTAAAACAATATCCGCGCCATTTTCTTTTAGTAAGTCGGCATAGCGATCGCGCAAATCCGCGCGTACATGAGGCGGAATCACCCCAATCGCAACATAGTTATAGCTAGGATCATAAGTCCGCGCTTTAAGCACTGTCAGCATATCCGCCACAGTGTCACCTATATACACAACTGCATTCGCTAATTTACTCGCTTTCGTCTCAAGTTGCTTCACTGCCAGCAAAAGCCCAGTTGGATCAGGCTTACCTGCCGCATCCTCCATTGCTATCAAAACAGAATCAGCGATTGCTAGACGCTTTAACACATAACCAGCGGAAGCCCGCGTTGCCCCACTAAAAAATCCCCAGCCAATTCCCGCTTCCGTCAACTCCTGAAAATATTTAGTTGTCGCAATTAGCGGCTCGGTTTCAATATAGCCATCCAATTGTTCAGACTCTCTGCCCCAGTAACGAATCTGAAAAAATCCTACAATCTCTTCATAAGATATCTTTAACTCTTGTCCTAAGCCTTGAAAGTATCTTTTGATTAGCTCCTGTGAGGCTTCCCAGTCATTATTCCAAGTACCTTCCGACTTTAGCTCATCAATCTCTTCAGGGGTTGGGCGATTTGCCTCATTTGTAAAATGCTCAACTGTGTCTGCCAACGCACGTCGATATGAACCCGATACGTCGCGAATCACACCATCAACATCAAATACAAAAAAAATTGAGGTATCTTTTGAGGTTTCAATCATGTTAAAATAAGAGATCGCTACTTTAATATTTAGTTTAACTTTTACTGTTCTTGGAGGTTGGTAGCATTGTCCCAGTTTATTCTAAAAATCTTATGGTTAGAGAATAACGTAGCCCTCGCCGTCGATCAAGTCGTTGGCAAAGGTTTCAGTCCTCTCACCAAGTATTTCTTTTGGCCCCGTGATGATGCTTGGGATCAACTTAAATCAGAAATGGAAAGCAAGCCTTGGATTACCGATCAAGATCGGATCGAGATTTTAAATAAGGCAACTGAAGTAATCAATTACTGGCAGCAAGAAGGCAAAAACCGCCCGATGACAGAAGCTCAAGGTAAATTCCCTGATGTTATCTTTACTGGCAGCAATTAATAAAGAAACGCTATGCGTATCTTTATTCCCAAAAAGAAGGGGCGCAATGCGCCCCTTCTTTTTGGGAATTTAAAAACTAAGCATCAAGATCGGGCATCGAAAGTACAGCCTCAGTCTTACGGTCAATACCTTTTTCAAAGCCAGCAACAGCCGCGCGAGCGCGACCAGCATGCCATAGGTGACCAACTAAAAACATGAAGGACAATACGAAGTGAGAAGTTGACAACCAAGAGCGAGGAGAAACAAAGTTCACCGCATTGATTTCAGTGATAACACCACCAACTGAGTTCAAAGAACCTAAAGGCGCGTGAGTCATATACTCAGCAGCGCGACGTACTTGCCAAGGCTGAACGTCATTCTTAAGTTTGTCAATATCTAGACCGTTAGGACCACGAAGAGGCTCTAACCAAGGACCACGGAAATCCCAGAAACGCATAGTTTCACCACCGAAGATGATTTCACCAGAAGGCGATCGCATCAAGTACTTACCTAGCCCAGTTGGACCTTGCGAAGTTGCAATGTTTGCACCAAGCTTTTGGTCACGAACAAGATAAGTAAAGGCTTGAGACTGAGAGGCTTCAGCACCCGTAGGACCAAAGAACTCACTAGGATAAACAGTATTGTTAAACCACACAAAGCAAGTAGCAATAAACGCCATCAAGCTTAATGCGCCAAGACTGTAAGAGAGATATGCTTCACCAGACCAAACGAGGGCGCGACGAGCCCAACCAAAAGGCTTAGTAGCGATATGCCATATACCACCAGCAATACAAATCAAACCAACCCAGATATGTCCACCGACTACATCTTCAAGGTTATCAACGCCGACAATGTTGCCTTCACCGCCAAATGGTGAATTAAACAGATAACCAAAAATTACTAGCGGGTTAATCGTAGGATTAGTGATTACGCGTACATCCCCTCCACCAGGAGCCCATGTATCGTAAAGCCCTCCAAAAAACATGGCTTTAAATACGAGCAAAAATGCACCACATCCTAACAAAATCAGGTGATACCCAATAATATTAGTCATTTGGTTTTTGTCTTTCCAGTCATATCCAAAGAAAGAAGAATAATTTTCTAAGACTTCAGGTCCACGCAAAGCATGGTAAATGCCACCAAAGCCGAGTACAGCTGAAGAAATAAGGTGTAAAACACCAACTACGAAGTAAGGGAAGATATCAACAACTTCGCCACCAGCACCAACGCCCCAGCCTTGGGTTGCTAAGTGAGGGAGTAAGATGAAACCTTGCTCATACATTGGTTTTTCAGGAACAAAGTGGGCGACTTCAAATAAAGTCATCGCACCAGCCCAAAATACAATCAGACCTGCGTGAGCAACGTGAGCGCCCAGCAGTTTGCCAGAAAGGTTAATGAGGCGCGCATTTCCAGACCACCAAGCAAAGCCAGATGTATCTTGTGTGCGCCCACCCACTCCTAGCGAGTTTAAGTTAATGGTCGTGGTCACGAGAGGTTGTCTCCAGAAAAGTTTTTATAGGTTTAAAGTGCAAATAATTTTTAAGCTATCAGTTATCAGATTGCTCTCTGCTAACGCTTAGACGTTTGATGAAATTCATCATAATCCAAAAACTAGTAGAAACGTACTGATCCCTGATAGCTAAATTTTGTAGTCATCATTTAAAAACTGCTTGCAGCAAGCTGCAAGCGATTTTTTGAGTTTCAAATTTATAATGCGTTACCGCGTGGCAATACTTCTTCAGGGAAGATGAATCTTTCGCTAGGTTGGTCTTGAGGAGCCATCCAAGCGCGAATGCCTTCATTTAGAAGCAAGTTTTTGGTGTAAAAAGTTTCAAATTCGGGATCTTCTGCTGCACGAACTTCTTGAGATACGAAGTCATATGCACGCAAGTTTAAGGCTAGTCCGACAATACCAACGCTGGCGAACCATAGTCCAGTTACAGGTACAAATAGCATGAAGAAATGCAACCAACGCTTGTTAGAGAAAGCAATACCAAAGATTTGGCTCCAGAAGCGGTTAGCTGTAACCATGGAGTAAGTTTCTTCAGCTTGAGTTGGGTTAAATGCTTTAAATGTATTAGAGCTAGTACCTTCGCCATCTTCAAACAATGTGTTTTCAACAGTTGCACCGTGAATTGCACAAAGCAATGCGCCACCAAGGATACCTGCTACGCCCATCATGTGGAAGGGGTTCAGAGTCCAGTTGTGGAAGCCTTGTAAGAATAAGATGAAGCGGAAAATCCCTGCTACGCCGAAGCTAGGTCCGAAGAACCAGCCAGACTGGCCCAACGGGTACATCAAGAATACGGATACGAATACAGCGATAGGACCAGAGAATGCGATCGCATTGTAAGGACGGATACCGACTAGACGGGAGATTTCAAATTGACGCAGCATGAAGCCGATCAATGCGAAAGCACCATGAAGTGCGAGAAATGTCCACAATCCACCAATTTGACACCAGCGGGTGAAGTCGCCTTGAGCTTCAGGACCCCAAAGCAAAAGCAGGGAGTGATTTACACTCAAAGCTGGGGAGGATACGGCTACGGTTAGAAAGTTACAGCCTTCGATAAAGCTCGAAGCTAGTCCGTGGGTATACCAAGAAGATACAAATGTGATTCCTGTAAACCAGCCACCGACGGATAAGAATGCGGTAGGAAATAGCAATAAGCCACTCCAACCAATAAATACAAATCTGTCGCGCTTTAGCCAGTCGTCGAGGTTATCAAACCATCCTCTTTCGACTTGTTGCGACCTGCCCATTGCAATGGTCATAGTATTAAATCCTGCTTCAATTAAAAATATTTTATGGATTTGAAATTAGCTTAACACATCTTTACGTTTGCTCTATGACAAAATACTTTTCATTCTCAAATCCTCTCTGAATAAAGATTTGAGCCATGTTTACAAAGTGTCTATATCCCGCCACAAATCTTAAGAGAATGTTAAGGAGCTATTTACACACTTTTAAGAAAGTAAGTGCTGATAGTTTAAATATTACCTAACAATATAACAGCACTAAATAAAGCCAATTTGAAAGACGACTTAGAGGATAAGAGTAAATCTAAATATTGTCTTAGCGACTAAGTATTTATACTGATTTAAAATATTAGAAATAGGTTACAAAAAAGCGCCTTAATGATTAAGACGCTTTTTTAAAGTTATTAATCGGGATGATAGGATTCGAACCTACGACATCCTGCTCCCAAAGCAGGCGCGCTACCAAGCTGCGCTACATCCCGT
>JAYVVP010000163.1:0-4796 GCA_043786935.1 Pseudanabaena sp.
AAAAGGCTACAGCAATCGCTCACAAACTAGAAGGGGGCGATTTGCGGCTCTTTCTTCTAAAGACTTCGATCTAAGGCTCGTTCACCACCCCAAGCTTCAACGATCTCATCGTCATATTTATCAGCAGTTTGTAGTACAGAAGATACTGAAGTTTGCAACTCGTCGCGATCGCAGGTTGAGCCAACTAAGGTGGTATGAAAGCGAATATCGCCATCATCGTCAATGCTAAAAACCCCAAATTGAAGTTCAGAATTTTTCTGAAGTAAAAATTTCATTAGATCTTGAGTAATTTCTACGCCTGTAACCACATAAGACCAAGTAGAGATTATTGCTTCTGTATTTCCCCAAGGTAAAACCTCAACTGTCGCTGTCGCTGAACCTAGAGGTAAAACAAATACAGGCATATCATAGGGAGGGGAATATACATGTTCATATAAGTCGTTCAACCAAGGTTGAATCTTTTCATAACAAGCTTGTTGAATGGGCGTCTCGAATTTCATCTCATTACCTAAAATGGGTTTCAAATGATTAATGCATCAATATTTTTTAAATTGTTTTTTAAGTTTTTTGATGCTATTTGAAGTTAAGGCTTACTGTATTTTTATGTATAACTTGGGATTTTATCTAACAATTGTGTTACTAAATAATAATTTTTTCAGTATTCTGCGCTACGCGATCAGGCGATCGCGTAGCGCAGAATACAGTATTCAGTTCATCTATCTGAGTTTTGACAGATATTTTTCGGGACTATTAGGATCGAAGGCTGAACCGTCAAAAAAAGTTTCTATCCCGCGTGAAGTTGAAATTGGGATATTCGTGTCTGGAATGCCGATCGCTTTAGCCGCATTTTTCCAGAGATCTTCGCGATTCACAGCGTCAATTGTTTCTTTAGTTGCAAAAGAAGCAGGTAATAGCCCCCATCTCTGATACTCCGTCAAAAACCAGAGGTCATGGCTTTTATATGGATAAGAGACAGATAGACCATCATTTGACCAGTATTTAATTGCGGAACTAATCGAAGAATTAATAGAAATATCAGGTAAAGGTACTCCAGCTTTCTGCTTCGGACTATTTTTAAAAAGTTGAGAAAACATTTTCACAGGTTGATCAATAAGATTATTACTATCGCTGAAACTAAAGGCTAGAAGATTATTTAATTCTCTAGCATTTGCAGGATTGTCACACCATATCTGAGCTTCCATCACACCTTGGATTAAAGCTTGAGTTGCGATAGGATGTTTATCCACCCAGTCGGCACGCATAGCTAGGATTTCCCCTGGATAGTTACGCCATATTTCGCGGGTAGCGATCGCCGCATCTGCCAAATTAGCTTCAATTAATTGAAGCGTATGCCAACTATCTAAACACAGTAAGTCAGCTTTGTTCTGTTTAACTTGAGTAATAATTTCATCTAATGGAATTGCGAGAACATCTATATTTTGTTGAGGATTAATACCAATTGACGCTAACCAATAACGTAGCCATAGATCATAATTACTACCCGTTTCTGTAATCGCGCCATTCATTGAGTTGCCAAATAACTTGACAACGTCCTGAAAAGGAGAAAAAGGAGCGCTTTGAAGTTTAACTCCCAATGGCTTTAGTCTTTTAGAAACAACAATATAGCCGCCATGAGTATGTAATCGCATGAGCACATACATCGCAGTTTTACCTGTATATCGGTTCAGCATTCCCTCGTTGAGCAGTTCAGGCAAAGGACTATAGAAATGTCCTCCATCAAGCCCATCATTGCTTGGGTCTAACTGAGTATCTAACTGAGTGCGATCGCAAATTTCTTGCCATGATTTAAATGGAACTAGTTCAACATCCGTCATGCCATATTTAGTAAATAGTTTCTTGCTTTTCGCCACTAATAGAGGAGCAACTTCTAGAGATGGAATAATCCCTAGACGTACAGATTGAACTTCAGGAATATTAGAAACTGATGAACCTGTAACAATCTGAAATGGATCGTTGGATAAAGATGTGGACGTACAGTTATTGAGCAATACGGTGCTTGCCGCTACACCAAAAGTTGACAGGAATTTTCTTCTAGAAAGTTGATTCATGATTTAGCATTTTACTCTCTAGTTAAAACCAAATAGTTTTCAGAAGCCTTACTAAACAAAGCTTTTAAAATAAATCTACTTTACTGACACTTTTACTAATCAGCTAAAAATGAATAAACTATATCTAAGATTCGTTGACTGGATTGACCATCTCCAAATGGATTAGCGACGTTAGCCATTTGGTCATAAGCTGTGCGATCGCTCAACAACTTAGCCGCCGCCGCCACAATATTATCAGTTTCAGTGCCGACAAGTTTGCTTGTACCTGCGGCGATCGCCTCTGGACGTTCAGTGGTAGAACGTAATACCAGAACAGGTTTACCAAGACTAGGTGCTTCTTCTTGCAGTCCGCCTGAGTCACTCATGATCAGGTAGCATCTCTGCATTGCACCGACTAGCTGTTCATAATCAAGTGGCTCAACCAAGAAAATACGCGGATGATTGGCAAGCTTTGCGATTAAAGGCTCTCGCACTACTGGATTAAGATGCAGAGGCAGCACTAAGGCTACATCCGGAAAATCTATTAATAACTGCAACCATGCTTGAATAATTTGCTCTAAGGGTTGTCCCCAGTTTTCGCGGCGATGCACAGTTGCCAAGATGACGCGATGGGCTGCCCAGTCTAGGTTTGGGATCTCACATTTAGGCGATCGCCTCGAAATATACAACAGCGCATCAATGACCGTATTGCCCGTATGATGGATTCCTGTTTTCACTCCCGAACCTTGGAGATTATCAACTGAAGCAAGAGTGGGCGCAAAATGAAGCTGAGCAATTTGTGAGACTAGACGGCGATTTGCTTCTTCAGGAAATGGATTAAATAGATTGTCGGTGCGAAGCCCTGCCTCTACATGACCGATGGGAACTTGTTGATAAAAAGCCGCCAGAGCCGCCGCAAAAGCTGTCGTCGTATCTCCTTGAACTAAAACAATATTTGGTTGGATTTCTTTGTATAACTTCTCTAAGCCGATCAAACTATTGCAGGTAATCTGTGTCAGCGTCTGCTTGGGCTGCATAATCCCTAAGTCATAATCTGCCTTTAGATCAAATAATTGCATTACCTGTGCCACCATTTCGCGATGTTGTCCAGTCAACACAACCGAGGTTAGGAACTTAGGATGATTTCTAAATAAATGGATTACAGGTGCAAGTTTAATTGCTTCTGGACGAGTACCTAATGTGACACAGACATGCAACTGATTTGCCAAAATAACCTCTCTAAACAATCTTTCCCATCATAATTGACAGCGCAGCGCTGATAATTACATCAGAATAGTTTGTGGGACTAGGGAGGCAGCTTTCGGAGCTTTGCTACTGCCAAGAGCAGCATGTAGACCCCGCAACGTAAGAATAATGATCGCGCAAACAACACAATATTGAAGGAATTGAATGGCAAAACTAGGGGTTTTAATTAAAGTTTGCCAAGCAGTACTGCTAGATGAAGATGTTAGCTCAGATTGAAAATTGCTGATCTCTTCTTGCGGTTCTAGAGTTGGAGGCACATCTGCAAAGAAGAGAAGCTCGTCCTCTTGAGGAGAATCAAAGCTTTCTAAATCAGAACTTAGATTTGAAACTGAAGTGGTATTTGGTAAATCCCTAGGTGAATTTATTTCTCCAAACATTTCATCCAAGTCAGGAGAGGATGCGGTTGGATTGCTCTGGTTAGCGGCGCGATCGCTAGATAGATTACTCTCATGCATAGGTGGTGAGGAGAATACAGGTAGAGGCTGTACTTTAGATCGTCTTTGTGGCTCAATGATCCCGCCATTTTGACTAATATCTCGATTGTCAGGCTCGACTAAAAAGATTTCCTCTGTCCATGCAGGTTGATCAGCGCCTGTTTGCTGCCAAGAAATTTTGATACTAGAAACAGTTTGAACTTCAAGGGTGACGAACCATTTTTTGAGCATTCCTAATAATATTTGTCGCTTAGGAATTCGTACTTCGTCATTCAACGATCGCAAATCAGACTCAATTAAAATTTCTAAGCAATCGCCGTCTCGTTCGACATTTGCTAACATTCCTTGTGACTTTAACAAACGATTCATCAGCGAAGCGATCGCATTAACATTGCCTAGTTTGGCTTGTTCAACGAGTGGATTTTGCGCCATAGTAGCAACCTCAGATGCTTACCAAGTAAATTGCTTTTTAGTTACGCTAAACGTATCAGGTTTTGTATAAAGTTATGCTGCCCATACATTACAAAACAATTACAAAACTTTATCGTAAATATATCTTTTGTATAACTTTTTCTTGAATTTAATTCTTAAATATCAGGTTATGCTTACACAAATACAAATCCTAGAGAAAAGTAAGCAGATCAGGCAAAAGTTAACTTTTCTCAGCTTTTGGTTTCCAAACATTTTCAACAAAAATAATTCTATGCAAACACTCCTTAAATATCTGTCTGCTGGCGCTTTATCTCTAGTTAGTTTAGGCGCGATCGCTAATTCTCCTGTATCTGCTGCATCCCTAACTGGAGCAACCATCGGTGGTTCTGCTCCCAGTGATTACTATGTATATGACGTTGTTAGTCCTAACACCCTTGACAAAATAGGTAAAAATTCGGCTAATGTTCAAAAGGTTTTGGATGGCAATGCTAATAGTCCTACGGGCAACGTCGAGCTGGCTGCTAGCAGTGAGCAACTTGGTTTTGATTTCACCAGTAATACAACTCTATCAGGTGACATTGGCGGTAAGTCCATCACCTTAAGCAGCTTAACCTCT
>JAYVVP010000164.1:0-4791 GCA_043786935.1 Pseudanabaena sp.
AAGGGACACGAAGCGCCTTTTTAAGATAGTATCAGTCGCGATTATCTGAGCTTAGTGTTATTCTAAAAACAATCAGCTTTCTAAATTGTACCTATGTCACCAGTAAAAGAAGCTTCTGTGGCGATCGCCAGTCTTGCGAGTCTAAATGGGGAAACGCTACATAGTCAAAATGTGACTGTAGAAAGACCTTGGGGTTCATTTACTACATTAGAAGAAGGACGCGGTTACAAGATTAAGCGCATTGAAGTTAAATCAGGGCATCGTCTTAGTCTGCAAATGCACCACCATCGCAGCGAACATTGGATTGTGGTTTCAGGCACAGCAAAGGTAACTTGTGGCGACAAAGAAACGATGATTAGCACTAATCAATCGACTTATGTCCCTAAATGTACGGCTCATCGCCTAGAAAACCCAGGCATAATTCCCCTCGTATTGATTGAGGTACAGAACGGCGAATACTTGGGCGAAGATGACATTATTCGTTTTCAAGACGACTATGCACGTCACGAAAAAAACAATAAATAATTAATTAATTATTTATGGATGAGCGTCTTGTGACCATCTATATTTGTGCCTTTTATAAAAAAATAAGCGCTTCTATCTAGAGGCGCTTATTTTTTTCATGGTTTGCGTGATAGCGTCTAAAATAGTTGAGGCAATCTAGAATCGTTTCAACGTGAATAAAATTCCTCCCTTTGATGTATCGCAGCAGTATCAACAAATTGGCGATCGCCTAAATCAAGCAGCTTTAGCAGTACTAGCATCAGGGCAATATATTGGTGGGCAAGTTGTAAGCCAGTTTGAGACTGAGTTTGCTAATTATATTGGCGCATCTGTTTATCCAGGTGTGGGTTCAATTGTTGGTTCATTACATGGCATTAGTTGTAACTCAGGTACTGATGCTCTTTACTTAGCGCTGCGAGCTTTAAATATTGGAGAAGGGGATGAAGTAATTACTTCACCATTCACGTTTTTTGCCAGTGCCGAAACCATCAGCATGACGGGGGCAACACCAGTATTCATCGATATTGAGGCGCATAGCTTCAATATGAATGTAAATTTAATCGAATCAGCAATTACTGAGCGCACCAAGGCGATTATGCCTGTACATTTGTTTGGTCGCTCTGTGGATATGACTAATCTAATGGCGATCGCCAAAAAACATAATCTCTACGTAATTGAGGACTGTGCTCAAGCAACAGGGGCAACTTACAAGGGACAAAAAGTTGGCAATATTGGTGATGTTGGCTGTTTTAGTTTTTATCCAACCAAAAATCTTGGAGGCTGTGGCGATGGTGGAATGATGACCACTAGTAATGCTGAAGTCGCCGAGAAGTTACGAATTTTGCGTGAACATGGCAGCCCAAAACGCTATTACCATGAATATATTGGTATGAACTCGCGCCTTGATTCCTTGCAAGCCGCCTTACTACAAGTGAAGTTACCGTATCTCGATAAGTGGAATACTCAGCGTCGCGAGATTAGCGATCGCTATACTCATCTTCTTAAAGACGTTAATATTCCCAATCTTACTTTTCCTGACCATTGTTCGGGAAGTGTATGGAATCAATACACAATTTGTATAGGTACAGGCAAACGTAATGATGTCCAAACCCAATTGCGAGAACAAAATATCATTACAATGATTTATTATCCTTTGCCCTTACATCTGCAAACAGTTTATAAAAACTTAGGCTATAAAAAAGGTGATTTCCCAATTACTGAAGATATCTGCGACCAAGTATTATCATTGCCAATGTTTCCTGAACTGAGCGAAGAACAGCAAGATCGAGTTGTTAGTACTTTGCAAAAGATTTGCTCATAAGTTAAGTTAAGTTTAGAAGCGGCGCAAAGCGCTGCCTCTGTCTAGCAGCCTGATCGCTATGTTGAGAGAAGTCCTAAGGAGCGCGATATGACAAAATTTGACTTTCTGTCGGATACTCAGAAATATTGGCACTACATGGATGTCGATCAAGTATTAGCGGCTTTAGAGTCTTCGATAGAAGGTTTGTCATATGTGAATGCACGGCAAAGACTGCGACATTTGGGAGCCAATAAACTGCCGCGATCGCGTCCAATTACTAAAGTTCTATTACAGCCTTGGCTTGATCCTTTAACTTATGTTCTAATCGGATCAGCTACTTATTTGCAATGGAATGGAGCCGAAGGATGGGCGCTAATCTTTGTAGGAGGATTGCATGGAGCGATTGGGATTGGTATCTCATTGTGGTCAATTAAAACTAGAGAAAAAGTAAGCCGCGATCGCCCTCAACGTCGCCAAAATGAGCCATTAAATTCAGTGAGCGTGATGCGTGATCGCGAAGAAATGGAATTGCCATCACGGGATTTAGTGCTAGGTGATCTGCTGATATTGAGGGAAGGCGATCGCCCAAATGTAGATATACGCATACTAGAGACATCAGAAGATTTATGTGTAAATCAGACCAATTTGGGTGGGGAAGCGATTTGTTATAAGCAAGCTAACTTCACCTTGGAAGAAAAAACACCACCTCTAGAATGTACCAACATGATCTATGCGGGGACAGAAGTTTCGGCTGGAACTGCTAAGGGAATTGTAATTGCGACGGGACGCTTTACGCAGGAACAGACAGCTTTGCTCAAAGAAAAGCCATTCTCAGCAATGCATTCAGAATTGCGTCAACTTCGCCAAGTCTGGATTGGTCTGTTGATATTAGTGACAACCATAGCGATCGGTTTTGCATGGCATAGTGGA
Source organism: Pseudanabaena sp. (assembly GCA_043786935.1). Classification (GTDB taxonomy): domain Bacteria; phylum Cyanobacteriota; class Cyanobacteriia; order Pseudanabaenales; family Pseudanabaenaceae; genus Pseudanabaena. Next base: position 2,735 of record JAYVVP010000164.1, read on the forward strand.
ATTACGATCAATGCAATGACGGCGGCTGCTTTGATCGTTAGTACTTATCCCCAAAATTTATTGCGAATTGCCACTCAAGTGCAATTATTTGGGATGCGAGATCTTGCTAAACAGCGCCTATGGGCAAGATTTCCTTCAGTTTTAGATGCGATCGCCAGAGTGACGACGATCGTGCCGATTGTCGAGTCGGATGTAGTGATAGATTTTGATAACTTGAGTCGTGGTGGAATCGAATGGCGAGGATTGATCAGATCTTCCCAATCAGAAGCGCAGGAATTTAGTCAAGTCCTTGGAATCGAGACTCATAGTTATTTTGACGCTCCTCAAGAACGGATTCGTCAATGGCAAGGCGATCGCCGCAAGTCGTTAGATGCTGTTGCGGTAATTGGCAATCATATCGAAGATATCCCTCTCTTAAGATTAGCGGATGTAGGAATCTGCGATCGCACCTGTCGTAAAGAATTGCAGGATAGTTCAGGGCTGATTTTACCGAAAGAAGACTTCCATTATCTACCAATTGCTATTCTTGAGGGACGCGCTATATTTGATCGCTTGCAGCGGATTGCCTTGCTGACGGCAACTAGTGCCTTCACCTTAGCCGTGCTCACTTTAATGGATACCGCCGCAGGGTTCTCCATGCCACCATTACAATTGCTGTGGGTCGGTGCGATCGCCACGCCCATCGTAGCCTTTCCTCTAGTTCTTGAACCCACTCATGAAAGCCTATTATTCCAACCTGCTCACCGCTTTCAAACTATGTTGCGCCCCAGCAATTATCTCCGCATTCTCCTAGCAGTCACCGCGACAATTACTGCTATCTCTGTAGTTTTTTGGTTGAAATATCAAGGTCAAGCCTCAATGTTTTCCCAAGCGCGATCAATGGCTTTTGTGACGCTGGGATTTAGTCAAATTTTCCATGCTTGTGCGATCGCTCGTCAAAGTGTATTTAGTAATTTACCGCTTCTACTTGGTATATCATTTATCGCTATTTTTCAAATTGCCTTTGTGCAGATTCCTTGGTTTGGCGATCTCATGGCAACAGTTCCTCTAAATGGGATTGAATGGACGATCGCCATTCTCAGCGCTACCGCTGTCTTTTGGGTACAAGAGCTAATCAAAACGAGTTAAGAGTAGTTTATTGAAGCGACTTTTATATTTCTGCAATACTTTTGAGAGTCGATTGATACCAGTCTACCTGTCCCTGCTTTTGAAATAGTTGTGCTGCTTTTTGTAAATCTACTAATGCTCCCTGCTTATCTCCTAAAGCTTTCTTTGATAGACCACGATGTAAATAGGATGCAGCCACATTAGGCTTTAGCCGCACAGTTTCATTGTAGTCAGCGATCGCACCTTGATAGTCGCCCAAATCATGTTTTGCTAACCCCCAAAAATCATAATTAATCGCAATCTTAGGATTGACGCGAATAGCTTCTGTATAATCGGCGATCGCACCTTTCTTATCTCCTAAATCAGACTTTGCAATCCCGCGATTGATATATACGTCCACATAGTCAGGTTTAAGACGGATAGCTTCGTTATAATCAGCGATCGCACCTTTTTTGTCTCCTCTGTTCTGTTTATCCAAAGCGCGATCAAAATGATCTACACGTAAACTAGGTGTGATTTGTGTTGATGATTGGGCAATGGGTTCAGCATGACTAGATAACGGTTCCCTACCTAGAGAAATCGTAAATGTTAAGGCTACCAGAACAAGGAAGCGCCAAGACATAAGCTTAAACCTTCAGTACTATGTAAATTTGCATAATGCTAACATGAGATTTTTTAATTTTACCTACTGCCCTGTTGCAGCGAACATAGTTCACTCTAATCAAGGTAAGCTGCAAATAGAACATAGATTGATCGCACTAGAAATCAGTAACCTCATGAGCTTAATGCCTAAGCATTCCCGAAACATTCTTAAAAGCACTTCCAAAATAACCTTTAAAAAAATACCTCTACGGCAATGGTGTTTTTTGGCTAGCCTAACGATTGTTCTGCTATCAGGATGTCAAGATACAGCATCAGTACCAAGTCCCACTGCTGCGCCGACTATCGCC
>JAYVVP010000165.1:0-4772 GCA_043786935.1 Pseudanabaena sp.
AAAGTTTATCTTTTACTACTAACTTCATACGGCATATATTGCAATGCTTTTTCTTACTCATTACGCGGAACCATTGCCAAGATATTGCTTTCGCAATCGCCATAGACACGTCCTTTCAATCCCTAGAACCTTGATTATTGCTGGGATATTGGCTCCATTGTGCATAGCTATTAATACTTGAGCACGATTGAGCATAGAGATATTACTAGTTCCCTTGCGACAAAGCTTTAAGCACTGCTGATAATCAGCATTTGAGAGAGTTAACTTTAGTCTTTCCATGTTGCAGATGACGTTTTGTAAAGTTGTTTGTAAAGTAGAGACAAATATATTTTTCGTTAGTCTTTTAGTCATTTAGACTACTATTCATTTAGTTGTCGGACAATTAGTAGTTAATTTATTTGGCTAGAATGTTTAGAATGATATCATACACTCTCTTTTGTAATAATTTTGAGAGCAATGTAAAAGGTATGAAAATAGAATGGGGGCAGACTATTTAGTGAAAATAAAAGAGAGTAAACATCTTCATCATCTAATTGTAAATTTATCTCCTCTAACAGATCGACCAACTGGAATATCTAACTATTCCCAAAATATTTTTTCTTCTTTAAAAGTTCTTGACCCAATTTTATTTGAATCTCAAAAATATCACGAATTTAATTCTTATGTGAGCCAAATCAATTTAATCTCTTCTCAAGGATTATGGGGTCATTTGTACAGATTAATTAGAACACAGATTGAACTGCCTAGAATCTATAAAAAGTTGAAATTGGATCTCATATTTTCAATGCTTCCTGAAGCCCCATTGTGGTCTCAATGCTGTACTGTATTAATGGTTCATGATATTATTCCATTACATTTTCCTAGCTTTTCGCCACTTACTGCTTACTATCGATATTACGTTCCATTAGTTTTGCATGAAGCTGAACATATTATTTGTAATTCTCAATCTACAGCCCAGGATATTGTTAAGTTTTACAATATTCCTATTAATAAAATTACACCTATTCTTTTAGGCTATGATTCACATCATTTCCATTCAATAGGGGAAGATAAGTCAAAATCCAGATCTCAAGAATGCCCATATTTTTTATATATTGGTAGACATGCTCCTTATAAAAATATTAGTCGCCTAATTTCAGCCTTTGCAAACCTGCCAGCAAACCATGAATACCAACTTTGGTTAGCAGGTTCTTTAGATAATCGCTACACACCAGCCTTAAAAAAACAAGTACAAGAGATGGGACTTGTTCAACGGGTGAGATTTCTTGGCTATGTTCCTTACGATGATTTGCCCAAACTCATTAGGGAAGCGATCGCCTTAGTTTTTCCATCGTTGTGGGAAGGTTTTGGTTTTCCTGTGCTTGAGGCAATGGGTTGTGGTACTCCAGTGATTACATCTAACCTTTCATCCTTGCCTGAAGTTGCTAAAGATGCTGCAATTTTAATCGATCCTTACAAAGTGGAAGAAATTACGGATGCGATGATGACGATCGCTAATGATGCAGGACTGAGATCCCATCTTTCTGAGCTGGGTCTTGTGAGGGCTAGTCAATTTAGCTGGAAGAAAACTGGACAAGCAACAGTAGAGGTTTTGAAGGAATTTATGTAGTGAGACGATGAAATAATGTTTTAACTAGAATTACTCCACGTCTAAATATAGTCGATATTCCTCCATCCCTGTGCATTCTCTGAAATTTCCGCACTAGCAGCATCAAAATTTCCATTCCCGTTAGATCTGTAGTTGATATAGCTATATTGTGAGAGGGATTATCCCAAAGCCATGAGGCTCCGTTTTGATTTAGGAGATGATAAATTTCATTGCCATACTTGCTGTACAAATCGGGATGCAAATTAGCGATCGCTTCGTAGAGATATAGCAACTGTTCTCGATTACTGCTACCTAATCGAGAATTAGGACGAATTCGATAGAAGTAATGAAATGCAGGAATCACAACTCCTACCCATCCCTGTTCGCAGAGGCTAATCCAACATTCGTAGTCTTCCAAATTTTCGGCTAATACTGATTTCATACCACCGACTGCTAAGTAAGCAGATTTTCGCACAATGGTACAAACACCCATCATATTGTGGCAGAGTAAATAGGGGAATTCAGGGTTCCAAGCAATCCAAACTTTTTGAGAATTGCCAAATTCTTTGAGCCAAGATGCAACAAAACCGACGTTTTCATATTGGTTCAGTACATTGACTGCTTGGGTATAGAAAATGGGAGATACCCGATCGTCAGAGTCTAAAAAAGCAATGTATTCACCACTAGCGATCACAGCCATCTCATTTCTAGCTGCTGCAACACCCTGATTGGATGTGTGTATTACCTTTAGATTTGGATAGTGATCTCGAAGGCTTGCCAATTTTTTTAGACTTTGTATATCATTACTACCATCGTCCAGCACAATTACTTCGATGTCTGGGTAGTCAGAGGCGTAGACAGAATCAAGAGTTTCTTCAATAAATTGCCCGTGGTTATAAAATGGAATACAAACAGAAACCCTGCCTTGAATATTTGCATTATTAAATGAAACTTGAGGATAAGAGATATGACCGAGAGGTGGGTAGTTTAAGGACGGAAAAATTTTTCTTGGATGATGGTGATTACGCTGGATTGCTTTTTCTAAATATTGTAGGCGTTGTAAGAGAACCTGTTGATGCCCTGAGATCGCTAAAATTAGATGACGGGACTGTTGACCGATCAGTAGGATCTCTTCAGGAGATAGAGCGAGAATCCGCTTAAGTTGCCGTTCAAAGTCTCCAGATATCTGCCAATCAAAAAGAATACCTGCTTCTCCTGTTGATGTTCGTAGCATTTCAACATGACCGACTCCAGAACTTGCTAAGATCGTTTTTCTCAACAGCATGGATTCTAAACAGGTATTGGGAAAGTTCTCCCAAAGAGAAGGGATGATGACACACCAAGCTTTGGCAATTCGGTCATAAAGCTGAGATTGCACGAGAGGCGGCGAAATGATTAACTTACCTGCCTTAATATACTGATGATATTTCTGTTGCAAATAATCTTTCATGTAGCACCCTTGTAAGTGATACCAAGTGTCCCCGCCGATCGCTGTCAATCGAAAATCGACTCCTGAATCCCATAAGCTACTGCAAGCTTCGATTAAGGGTAAAATCCCTTTTCGCACTTCTAGTCGCCCGAAGTAAATAACATCTCCTGCTTCTAGTTGAGCTTGAGGGAGTTGATTTTGGTCAAGAAGCTGTTTTGTAGCAGGCAAGGGAATGATTTCAATGTCTAGATTATCTCCTAATGCAGCGATCGCTTGATTTGCAATATATTGAGTTGGTGCAATTAGACCATCAGCAGCGAGAGTACAAAACTTTTCCATTCGACCAACCCAGTAATCGGACAAGCGGTAGCTGGGCATTTGATCGGCTGGGTAGAGCATGTACTGAGAACTATGCAAAGTAAGAACGATTGGTATTCCTTCAAGTTCTGAACATCCAACTAATTTTTTTTGCATTAGAAAATAAGCAATACCGCTAAAATCTTCGCTTTCGATCGCATCTGGCTTACCATGTTCGCGGATGTAATCAATTACTGTTTCCGCTAGTTGATAGCTTAAAGCTCCCCAATAGCCCATAACGTTGTAAGGGAAAGCAGGATGGGTTTCCGAAAGAGGATACACTTTACTAGGAGATAAAAGATATACATCTTTGGGGACAACTTCGATCAAAGTGCAATGTCCACTTTTCTTGATGCTGGAGCGATTGCTGCGAGCAAAAATTGTGATTTCATGTTCGGATTCGGCAAACATTGCGGCAGTATTACCAACATATGTAGCAATACCACCAGGTACAGGAGGACATTCACTAGCAATGAGAAAGATTTTCATAGATATTCTTCTTGAGCCAATCCGAGGAGACTCTTTAATTTAAACCAGCTTTTTCGCAATTTCCAGAATTTAGATGATTCCATAGCCCGCTTTTTCCAAGTTAGTTCATGCCTTTCATGCTCTAAATAACGCTTCTCTTGCCAGAGATTGATTAGAACTGTTTCTTGGTTAAGATATTCTAATACCATTAGTAACATTTCCTCAGCTAGAGCAAAATTTATTGTTGAATTAATTTGATCTTGGCACAGTGTATTTGGATCACATCTTCTCTGTGTATTTGCTTTGGTAAATATCTCTTCGATACGGTCTGCCATTTTTATCAATCTAAAGGATGCGACTACGCGCTGACGAGCTTGATTGCCTACTTGTTGGCGTAGCTGGGGATTTAGAATTAATGGTAGAAGAAATTTTAGGTATTCCTGCACTTCACTAGCATCACTATCACCTTTGGCAACTAAAAAACCAGTCTCAGGAGTGACCAATTCTGCCTGTCCCCCTATGTCAGCAGCCACAATTGGAAGTTGCATTGCCATTGCCTCATAAATAGCAAGAGAAAGCCCTTCATATTCTGAAGGTAATAAAAGAATATCTGCTGCTGAGTAGAAGCCAAGCATCTCTTCGGGAGAAACAGGGGATAATATGTGAAAATGCGATTCTAAGCAGAGTTGGGTCACCTTAAGTTGCATCTGCGATCGCAAATCGCCACTACCCAAAACGATTATAGATATCGGTAAGGAATGATTGACTAATTCTTTGATAATATCAACTAAAAAGAGGGGGCGTTTCTGTTTTACTAGACGGGCAGGAAATAATAAGACTATAGTATTATCCGCAATGTCCAAATTCGAGCGTATTTGTTGACGCTTATTGCGGTTATGTACCCACTTATTCGTATCGACATTGGTATAA
>JAYVVP010000166.1:0-4769 GCA_043786935.1 Pseudanabaena sp.
ATGCGGAGAAAATCCTCGCATCAGTGAGTTTATTAAAAATCTACCAGCCAACTTTTTTACGCTGACAGATTCCTTGCTTGTAGCACGAACCAGAAAAATGATTGAGAGTCAACAGACAGATCTAGTCTTTCCGATCAAGGCAAAGCCTGAAAATCTATTTGTGACACCGCATCAACTTGGCAATTTTGAATCTTTTGAGGAATTATTTGCCAATTTTCCACCAATGCTTTCGGGTTATCAGCCAGCCTTTTATTTAGCAGAAGAAAAAGGTGTAAAAAAAGATGTCCTGCGCGATGAAAAGTTGAGGGATAGATTCCTAGTCAAAATGATGTATATCCTGATGGTAAAGCGTTTAGAATCTTCTTGGTTTTCGTTTTATTCAACTGTAGAAAAGATTAAAAATCACCATCAAAATGCTTTGGATAAAATTAAGGCTTATCAAATCAGTAAAGTAACTATAAACAAAGTAACTATAAATTTAGTAGAAGACGATATCAATATTTTTGGTGATGATGAGAACGATGATGGATTTGAAGAGGTAGTTGAGCAATACAACCTAGGGAAAAAACGCAAGATCGCGATCGCAGATATTGATCGGGCTGGTAGCCTCGATAAATTTAAGCAAGATTTGAAAAAAGATTTAGCTGCTCTAGATAACCTCTATATCAATTTGCAGAAATTTAATAACAAGATTGAAAAAGAGTTGACAAAGCCGAGCCAGCTTAAATCTTGTGACGATAAGTTAGAGGTTTTAATCGCTCAGATTATTAAAAAACGGAAGTCAGGCGCAAATAATAATAATCAGAAAGTTGTAATTTTTACAGTTTATCGAGACACTGCCATATATTTGTTTAAGCAACTTAAATCCAGAGGTTTTGATAAAATTGAGATCGCCTCAGGTTCAGGTTCCCAAACGGATGATTCAACAGTCGAGACAAACAAGATTGAAGGGATTTTAGAAAGATTTGCTCCATATACAAAGCTCTATCGTGAAAAGGAATGGGCTTTTACATCTGAGAAAGAGGGGTTAGCTGCTTTTACAGAATGGAAAGATTGGACTATCGCTCATCAGCCTGAAACTTACCAAAAGCTTTGTAAACCAATTGATATATTAATTGCGACAGATGCTTTAAGTGAAGGACAAAATCTCCAAGATGCAGATATGGTGATCAATTATGATATTCATTGGAATCCTGTACGGATTATTCAAAGAATGGGAAGGATTGATCGCTTAGGTAGTCCTAACGAACAGATCTTTGGGATTAACTTTTGGCCATCGGATAGTATCAATGCCTATTTGAATTTACAAGGACGAATCGAGCAACGGATGGCAGCAATGAAACTGGGCGGTGCTGAAGTAGATCATCAATTCTCGGAAACTTTTAGTGAAATGATTCGTGATGAATCTCTCGATCAAAGAATGAGCGATCGCATGATGCGGCAAATGGAAACTACTTGGAATGATATTGAGGTAAGCCATGAAGGGCTGGGCTTTGATGATTTGTCTTTGGAGCGCTATCGACAAGATTTGCTAGAAGAATTTAATCGAGATAAGGCTAAGTATCAAAAAATGCCGAAGGGAGTATATACGGGTTTTAAAGGCGGCGGAATGCATCCTGAAGGGAATCGCGAAGTCTGTAACAGCAATGGCATAATTGCTTTACTGGGATACCCCGCCAAACCACCTAAAAGCTTGGAGCATCAATACCAGTTATTCGATTTGATCTATATCGACTATGACGGGAAGTTAGTATTAATGAATCAGAAAGAAGTATTGGATGCCTTGACTTTTTATAAAGACAAAAGTAGATTTGTGCCTAATGCAGTTGATCGCGGTGAAGAGAGTGCGATCGCTGAATTAGTCAAAGCAATGAAGGGCTGGCTCAACGATCAAGCTTCAGAATCAGAAACGCAGGAAGATGTCACAACCAAAAAAACAATGGGAAAAGAAGCAAAAGATGTACTAGCAAAGCTAAAAAGAGGTGACAAAGATGCTCTGTTTAGAATAAAGCAAAATGTCAAAACTGATGATAAGTTTCAACTAGACAACTTCGATTTAATTACTTGGTTGTTAGTGAGCATCGAGTAAATGTCAGAATCGCAAATTTGGCGGATTGCACAAATGACGCAGATTTTAAGATTAGATTATTTTAAAATCCGTGAAATTCCACAATCTATTTAATCCGCGATTCCGACTTTTATTTATCTGCTAGTAACTGTCTCAACCGTATGATTTCTTGTTCAGCTAGATCGGCGCGTTGTGTTTGGGCTTCGGCGCGTTGTTTTTCAGTTTCAGCGCGTTGTGTTTGGACTTCAGCGCGTTGCTTCTCAGCTTCGGCGCGTTGTGTTTGGTCTTCGGCGCGTTCCTGTGCTATTTCCGCTAGCTGTCTCAGCGCTTCGGCACGTTGTGTTGCATCTTTGCGTAACAGTTCCTCTTGAGCTGCTTTTTCCGATCCCCAGTATAGAAGACGGTCATCTGCTCCCCACCAACGCAACCAATAAAAAGTTTGATCGAGTCTCTTGCCATGCCAAGTACCTAGATATAAATCCAGCGACTCAATAAAGTATTTACCATATTCATCAAGGGGTTGTAGTTCATATTTACCCAATGAGTCGAGGGTACGAATTTCTAGTCGTCCATCAGCAGGGTCAAAAATTACATAAATGGGAACTTGTAATATTTGTTCATAAAAGTACATCTTTCCGTATGGGAAAGTGGGACGCATGGAGTATTCACTGCCTTCTTCTTCAGAAAGAAATTCCATGACGATCGCAGGTACTTCGCCATCAATGTGCGGGCTATAGCTGCGGCGGATTATATTTTTACCAACAGGATTAACCTTTGCTACATAAAACCAATCGGGGGCTTTAACAATAGTTCGGTGGTTAATTTTGACGACAAGCGCCATATTAGAAGCAACGATTGTCTCAGGAGCAAGATGTTGAGCAGTTTCTAGGCTATCGTTGAGGGCAGCGGCTAAAAGCGGTTGGGCAATACTTTCCACAGGGTCGTCAGGTAATATGAAATCAACAGGTAACTTTTCCCAGATTATTTCTGGTTTGGCGATCGCCTTAGCATCTGATGGTTGAGAAGATGGCTTAACTATTGCTTGAGTCATCGTTTTAGTGAAATGACTAATTTGTTATTAATATTCTATATTTTCTTAGACTTATGAACCTAAGCATCTTTAATGATTTGGACTTTTTACAGGCTTTAAAGGCTTTTTTTCGCGAACTAAGTGTACCGATTAACTATGTAGATGATAAACCTACCTCAGCAAAGCAAATATTAGAGGATACCTACAAAGATAATGATGCCTTTAAGCTAATTAATGACAATGGGGTTTATTTCTTAGGCATGGTTGATGATGCGGCTTTTAAAGGGCGGGAAAGTCTGGCAATAAGCAAAATTAAATCCGATTATGATGGCATCTTAATTTTTGGGGTGATTTTGAGTAATCGTGGAGGTGATCTATTGCCAACGCGATCGCAGTTAGCGGAAATATCCCGCGCTTTTAATCGAGAGTTTTACTATACGCCTGTCGTAGTGGTGTTTAAATATGCTGATGCAGATAGCGAGTATCTAGCGTTTGCGAATACGGAGCGGTCAAAGTATAAGCGCGATCAGGAAGGGGAAAAGGCTGGGAAAGTAACGCTGTTACGGGATATTAATATTAAAAATCCGCATTCAGGTCATGCCAAGATTTTGGCAGATCTCAAGATTCCCACTGCGGGTAAAGATGGGGTGGATTCTTTTGACAAGTTATATAAATATTGGCAGAAGGTTCTTGATGTCAGTCTGTTAAACAAGCAGTTTTATAAAGAGGTTTCGACTTGGTATTTTCATGCTTGTAAGCAGGTAGTTTTCCCGCAAAGTGCTAAGAAAGAGGAGAGCTTAATTAGATTAATTACACGGTTGATGTTTGTGTGGTTCCTCAAGGAGAAAGGATTAGTTCCTGATGCTTTGTTTGACAAAGAAGATATTCAGTCGATTCTCAAAAGTTTAGAACCGCAGGAAAGCAGCTATTACAAGGCGATCTTGCAAAATTTGTTTTTTGCAACGCTGAATACGGAAGGTAAGCGTGAATTTATTAAGGAGAGTTCGGGCGGACGCAATTCGCGGTATATGGTGCATAATACGTTTCGCTATCAGGAATATTTCCAGCAGCCCGATCAGGTAATAGAGCGCTATTTTAAAGAGATTCCGTTTTTAAATGGTGGGCTGTTTGAGTGTTTGGATCGCCGCGATGAGAACGAGCCAGAAGTAAGGATTGATGGGTTTAGCAACAATCTAAAAAATCCTTTATCAGTTCCCAACGATTTATTTTTTGGTGAGTTGCAAGATGTGGATCTAAATGCAGATTTTGGAACGAGTCGCAAGAAGTATCAGGTGCGCGGTTTAGTCGAGATCTTTAAGAGCTATAAGTTTACGATCGCTGAAAATACGCCTTTTGAGGAAGATGTGGCGCTTGATCCTGAGTTATTAGGTCAGGTGTTTGAGAATTTATTAGCGGCTTACAATCCTGAGACACAGACGACGGCAAGGAAGCAGACGGGTTCTTTTTATACGCCCCGTGAGATTGTTAATTACATGGTGAATGAGAGTTTGATAGCTTATCTTAAGAATCAGTTGTTAAACGAAAATGTAGTATTTCTAGAAGTAGGTAAGAGACAGACCGATATTTTTGGGAATGAGTATAAGGCAGGTCAGTTAACGATTCAGGAGCAGTTAAATCAAAATCCATTTAAGGACAAAGAGGCTGAGTTAG
>JAYVVP010000167.1:0-12963 GCA_043786935.1 Pseudanabaena sp.
TAGACTTAATCGGAAATAAAACGACTAAAATGCCATCAAAACTTTACACAGTAAGCGTTTCATTGATTTTTTGAGCGTTTCTGAAAGCCTTGCTATATAGGGGTTTCACTTATTTTCGATTAAGTCTGTTTATCAACCCACCTCTAAACCCACAAAACGTCAATGGTCACAGCAATTTCTTAGCACCTTTGGCGCATAAGTACATGTGCAGAATTGTTTATATATTTAGTCAAGGCTGATTAATCGTTCCCGCTATTTATTTGTGTAATTAATTTCGTCCACCTACTTAGCAGGGCGAACAGCTAATTAGAGAGCCTCAAGAAGAACAACCAGAACGAGAAGAACTCCTATGATTTATCTACTCGATACTAGCCTTCCCTTTGGGGCAAAAGTAGCACAAATCTGCGGACAAATACGTGCCAAACTGCAAGCCAAAGAGACACCTATCGGAGCTTACGATCTACAAATTGCAGCGATCGCCCTAGCAAACAATCTCACCCTTGTCACCCATAACACTAGAGAATTTGAACGAATTGAAAACCTAGCCCTTGAGGATCGGGAGCAATGAACTACTGGCTAGTAAAATTCGCACCCTTCCGCTAGCTATAGCGGGCAAAAAATCTTGCTACATGGCAAATTTGAAATCTATTCCGTCCGTAATCCCCAAGCACGAAATAACCTCAAAGCCATGCAACTAAACGATGAAGTTCTGTTTTACCACAGCCAAGAAGAAAACAGCATCATGGGCAAAATGAAAGTAATCGTTACCGCCCATCAAGACCCAACCACCGACGATCCAAAATGGTTAAGCGTCACCTTTAAGCCAGTAGATTGTTTCACTATATCGAGTTTCTTAAAAGTAACTATGTCAAGCAAAATAACGTCACTGTAGAAACTTTGGAAGAGAAAAAATTAAAAAGCGTGACGGATTTGACATTTGGCAAGGAAAAATCTCAATATTTAGATGATTTTGATGCGCCAATGGAAGAATTTTATGGGTATATGTAAATATGAACGTACTTTTAGGACACGTAAACTATTTCTTGCTTAGTTTTACTAGAGTAAATCATGCCCCAAACAAATCTTGTGGATACTTACGCCATTTTCACCAAGTTGTGATAACGTATTGGCACTTTCGTGATGTCAAAAATTGACATTCTAGAGCAAGAAAGAAATAGCTACGCTACTTTTTGCTTGGTATATCCCTGATCGCCACTGCGTATATTGAATATGTACATTAAAAATGTAGAACTCACCAGATTTAAGTCCTTTGGCTCAACCGTATCGATCCCATTATTGACTGGGTTTACGGTTGTTTCAGGACCCAATGGTTCGGGTAAGTCGAATATTCTTGATGCTTTACTATTTGCGCTAGGGCTAGCAGGTTCAAAGGGGATGCGCGCCGATCGCTTGCCAGATTTGGTCAACCAAGCCCACAGCAAAAAGGGGCGGATGGTCGAAGCGATCGTGACTGTGACTTTTGCGCTGGAAGAATCGGAGATGGCGGCGCTGCAAAGTGAAGGCGTTGAAATCCCTACGTCGGAAGGGCAGACTATTGGCGAATGGACAGTGATGCGGAAGTTGCGAGTTACTAGTCAGGGGACTTATACATCCACTTATTACATAAATGGAACGCCTTGTAACTTGAGCGAACTGCATGAGCAATTAGCTAAGTTCCGTATTTATCCTGAAGGCTATAATGTCGTACTTCAAGGGGACGTTACGGGCATTATTTCAATGAATTCGCGGGAAAGGCGAGAAATAATTGATGAATTGGCAGGTGTAGGTGAGTTTGACCGAAAGATTTCTACAGCCAAAGACAAGCTCGATGATGTCAAGGCTCAAGAAGAGCGATTTAGAATTGTTGAACAGGAACTGGTTGCTAATAAAGAAAAGCTGAAGAGCGATCGCGTTAAGGCGGAGAAATATAAGGCGCTGCGATTAGAATACGAGAAGATGGAAGCATCGGAGTCGGTGCTTAAACAGCGCGAAATCCTCTACCAGCAATCAGTGCGTAATGTTGAATTGCTAAATAATAAAGATCAATGTCAAAATCTAGAAAAATCTCTGACTGAACTCTCACAAATAATCGAGACAGGCTCGGTGCAGCTTAACGAGCTTAGCGATCGCGTTCATACTTTGGGTGAAGAAGAATATCTCTCAGTTTCAAGCAATTTGTCTGGACAGCAGGCGGAATTGCGCGGCTTGCAACGTCAACAACAGTCATTGACTAGCTCTTACCAAAATAATCAAAATCATATAGTCAGCACTCAAGAAGACATTGATAAGCTTTTGAGAGAATCAGAAGAATTAGAATCGCAAAAACGATTTAAAGAAGAATCTGTAAATACTACCGAAAAGGCTCGCGATCAACAGTCATCGATTGTTTCGCAATATCGTAAAGAAGTCCAAGCGATCGCCTCGGCTTCATCGGATTGGGTACGTCAACAAACGCAATTACGTCAAGATGTAGACGGCGCTCAAGCCACACTCGATCCCCAAAAGCAAGAGCAAACTAGGATTCGAGAAGTCCTCAATCAGCGATCGCTGCAATTAGAAACCCAAGAGCGCGAACTGCAAGAAATCCTCGCGGGCGAAGGGCGTTATGCAGTTGATTTGCTTTCTGAGCAAAATCTTGATGAGGCTTTGCGCGTAAGAGAGGCCGAAGTAAATACTGCCGAAGCTCTAGTGCAAACCCTAGCTAAAAATCTTAGTGAAGCTCAATTAGAAATTCAATTACAAAATGAAACCATTGATCGCCTTACTCAAGAGCAGAGAGTAAAAACGCGACAACTCGACAAATTAGAGGCGCAAGTCCAAGCAAGCCGAGAAGTACAAGGAACCAGAGCATCTCAAGTTGTCATCGAAGCAAATATGTCAGGTGTTTATGGACTGGTTGCTCAATTAGGATTAGTCGAGCCACGCTATCAATTGGCTCTAGAAATCTGTGCAGGAGGGCGTTTAGGCAACCTTGTTGTAGATAATGATGAAGTTGCATCTGAAGCGATCGCACTCCTCAAACGCGAACGAGCAGGACGCGCCACGTTCCTACCATTGAATAAGCTCAACCCAGCTAAGTTTCCTTCACGAGTGGAAGCGCAAAGATTGGGAGCAGTTGATTATGCTTTTAACCTTGTCACTTACGAAGACCGCTATCAAGATGTCTTCTCCTTCGTGTTTGGCAATACTCTCGTATTTGAACATCTGGATCAAGCGAGATTTCACATTGGCAAATATCGCATGGTGACTTTAGAAGGTGAAATCCTCGAAACTTCAGGCGCAATGACAGGCGGTAGCGCTCCTCTGCATAGCAGTTTACATTTCGGCAATACTAAACCTACGGAATCTTCGGAAACTAAACAACTACGAGATCGCTTATTAGAAATTGACCAGATGTTAGCTAGCTTGAATCAACGATTGAGAGGCGGACTAACAGGTATTGCTAAGTATGAAGAACAACTGCAAGCAGCCAGAAATACTCATCGTGAAGCGCAACTCAAACGCGATCGCATCTACGAACAAATCGAACGCAATAGCCGCGATCGTTCACGTTTGCAAGATCAAATTCAACAAACCCTCGCCGCGATTGAAATTGGCAAATCGCAACTGCATACTCTTGATGGCAATATTGCTGAACTTGAAGCAAAACTCCATGTCAAACGGGCAGAACTTACTGAGCTAGAGAAGTCAGGAACACATACACGTTGGCTCCAAGCTCAAGATGCGTTGCAAGGTCAAGAAGCATTGCTGAACAGTGCGGAGATCGAACTGCGTACTGCTAAACAACAACTAGGAGAGTTAGAAAATCAACATAAACTAGCATTGGAGAAAATGGCGCAGCGTCAAGTCCGTCTCCAAGAACTACGCGCTACTCAAGCCGATCTGATCAACAGTACATCCCAAATTCAGCATCAACTTAAGCAAACTGAAGCCGCGATCGCCTCTTTCCAATCTCGCTTAGAAGTTCTCGAACAAACCATTGGCGCGGCAAAACAGGAACGTGATGCTTGTGAGCGATCGCTGCGTACCCAACAGCAACAATGGCAACAGCAAGAATGGCAACTCCAAAAAAATCGCGAACGTCAAACCGAACTAGACCAGCAAATAGCGCAGTTTGCCGAACAACTTGATCAAATCGAACTTCCCGATCCCATCCCTGAAGTTCCCGAAACCATGACCCTCGAACAGTTGCAACTGGAGCAACGCCGCTTACTCAAGCGCATTCAGTCAATGGAACCTGTCAACATGATGGCGATCGCTGAATACGAAGCCACATCCCAACGACTCGAAGAACTCAGCAGCCGACTCGAAACCCTCAATCAAGAACGCACCGAACTCTTAATTAGAATTGAGAACTTCACTACTCTTCGGCAGCGTGCTTTCATGCAAGCTTTTGATGCAGTAAATGGACATTTCAAAGAAATCTTTGCTGAACTCTCCGACGGCGACGGGTATCTCCAACTAGAAAATCCCAACGCCCCTCTCAGTGGCGGACTCACCCTAGTCGCACACCCCAAAGGTAAGCAAGTGCAGCATCTCGCCTCCATGTCTGGGGGCGAAAAATCTCTCACTGCCCTCAGCTTTATCTTTGCATTACAGCGCTATCGACCATCACCCTTCTATGCTTTTGACGAAGTTGATATGTTCCTCGATGGCTCAAACGTTGAGCGTTTATCAAAAATGGTACGCAAACAAGCCAACCTTGCTCAATTCATCGTTGTCAGCCTTCGCCGCCCAATGATCGAAGCTTCAGAACGCACGATTGGCGTAACCCAAGCACGCGGCGCTCATACTCAAGTCCTCGGCTTAGAACTGCGATCGGGTTGAAGAAATTAAATACGGCGCTTCTTGTCTGCTTTCAATTAAAATAGTTAAACCTGTAAATCGCGTAAACACGATGCTTAGGATGTAATTAAAGAGCGCGAAGCCAACCTCAATTACTTTGAGAATAATGTGGAGACAATGACATGATCGAGCCGATTGGCTACATTTTGGGAACCAAAGATGCCACCCCACTTGAGTTTTGGGTAGCCGTGTGTGATGGCAAAGTGTTACGCCTTGATGATGTTGTACAGGTCAAAACCGATCGCCCTGACAAAAAGGGTATCGTTAGCTTTTATGGTGTGGTTGATCATGTCCGAACCATTCACGAAGGAACGCAGTTTGATACTGATACCTTCCTAGTCACCAATGGCAGTATGCCCGTGAATGTATCCTATGCAGCGCATATCCAAGTCACTCGCATCGAACCTGAAGAGTATTTACCGCCACAACCAAGCGATGCCGTCTATTTAGCTGAAAATGAGAGCCTGCAATTTGCACTAAATTTTGATGGAATGGAACAGCGCATACCCGCAGGAATGATGCGAAATGGTAGTCCTGCCTATTTAAATTATGAATTTATTGACGGCACAAAAGGCGCTCACGTCAATATTTCTGGGATTTCTGGCGTAGCGACCAAAACTTCTTTTGCCCTGTTTTTACTCCATTCTATTTTTAATTCTTCAGCTCTGGGTTCTAAAAGAGCTAATACTAAAGCTTTGATTTTCAATGTCAAGGGTGAAGATTTATTCTTTTTAGATAAGGCTAATAATAAAATGCGAGAAGAAGATCGTAATACTTATCATGCGCTTAATCTTCCTGTAGAGCCATTTCGAGATGTGCGCTTTTGTGTTGCTCCTAAGAAAAATACTCAAGAAATCGAGCCTCATCTCGATCAGCGTTCTGATAATATTTGTGCATATGTCTGGGGTATGCGTGAATTTTGTCGCGATCGCCTGTTTCGCTTTCTGTTCGCAGGAGATGATTTAGAGAGGGGGAATATTGGCTTTTTGGCTTCCATTGTCGAAGAACGCCTTGCACGATTGGCAGTAGACAATGATAAATATGATACTAAGCTAGGATTATTGCCCAGAGCCAGCCTCGATCCAGATGAGTCTTACGGAGAAGAAGACAAAGATAAGGTAGAGACATTTCGTGATTTGATTGAATTTCTCGAAGATAAATTGGTAGAGAATCCTGATCAAAAATGGCTCGGACGCAATGCTCCTGCTACTGCCGAAGCACTAACCCGTCGTTTGTGGGGCATTGCTGATGAAATGGGACATCTAATTCGCGGTGATTTACCAGCAGCAGAATTAAAAAAATATCACCTTGATCCGCTTGACCCTGAATATCAGTTAACGATCGCAGATATCAATAAACTTGGCAGCAAAGCCCAAAAATTTGTAGTAGGAGTCTTGCTGCAAAAGTTATTTATGGAAAAAGAAAAGCGCGGTCAATATCCTGTCGTGTTTATCGTTCTTGATGAGTTGAATAAATATGCTCCTAAAGAAGGTCGCAGCCCGATTAAGGATTTGCTTGTGGAAATTGCGGAACGAGGGCGATCGCTTGGCATTATTTTAATTGGCGCACAACAAACTGCCTCCGAAGTAGAACGGCGCGTAGTCGGACAAGCAGCCGTGCGCGTAGTTGGTCGTCTTGATTCCGCTGAGGTAGAACGCCCTGAATATAATTTTTTGACGGGTGCTTGTCGGAAGCGATCGCTATTATTAAAATCGGGCAGTATGTTCATCCATCAACCCGAAGTTCCATCACCTTTACTAGTTGGGTTTCCTTTCCCTGCATATGCGACAAGACTACGAGAAGTCCAAACTAGTGAGGTTGAGGAAAAGATTCTCAAAAATAAAGTTAATCGACTCTAATTGTCGCGATTTCCATTTCAACTTTTGTTAATGTAGAAATTACTAGAGCATGTAGTAGGAGAGAAAATGAAACACAAAAGACAAATTCTCATCAAAGTGGCAATTAGTATCTCATCTGTCTTAGCGATCGCCTATTTAGGAATCTCTGCTTTTGCTGGTCACATACTCTCCACTCCGACAAGAATAATTCTTGATCGTCAAAAGGCATCTATTTTTATAATTCCTCCCGAAGAGGTAAAATTTCGGACATCCGACAACTTGGAAATTTCAGGATGGTTTATTTCATCAAAAAATTCTGACAAGGTCTTAATCTTAGTACATGGCTTGAATTCAAATCGCACTTCTGAGTTCGCTGATAGATTTACTGAATTTGGCTCTACTATGCAAAAGCAGGGATTTTCCATATTGATGATTGACCTTCGGGGGCATGGACTGAGTTCTGATTCTCGACTTACTTTTGGAATTATAGAAAGAAGAGATGTTATTGCGGGCGTGAATTGGGTGAAACAAAAAGGATTTAAGCCTAATAAAATTGGGGTTTTAGGCGTTTCCATGGGTTCTGCATCGGTGATTGGAGCCGCCGCTGAAAATCCCGATATTTCTGCGATTGTTGTGGATAGTGGTTACGCTGAAGTTTATCCTGTCATTCAAAAACATTGGCAGACAGCTTCAGGACTTCCAGAAATATTTCTTCCTTCTACAATGATGTTTGGACAATTATGGACTGGCTACGACCTTACTTCTTCCAAACCTGTTAATGAGATTGGTCGAATTGCTCCTAGACCAGTTTTGATTATTCACAGTGCAATTGATCCTTACACTACCGTGGAAAATGCCCGTCAACTAAAAGCAGCATATCCATCAGCCGAATATTGGGAAACTAGGGCAAAAGAACATGCAGGAAGTTATAGCTCTAACCCCAAGAACTATGTTGATAAAGTTGCCGCATTTTATAACCAAAGTCTAAAGTAGTTTGTTTTATCCTCTAAATACATTCTGTCGCGAAGCTAATCTTGCTTTGCCTGAAGCTGCCCACTCCTGCAAAACTTGAATTTCCTGTTGGGCAGTTTGAGCTAATGGCACGATTTGACTGGCAGCTTCGAGGATGTCATCGTTGGTAAAGTCGCGATTTTGGCTAAAGCCGATATGCATTGCTTCAATGATGCCTTGTTCGATTTCTGCACCTGAAAAATCAGGCGTTTCGTAGGCGAGGCGATCGCAGTCATAGGCACGAGTATTGTGTGGACGGTATTTGCTTGTATGGACTGTGAAAATCTGCGATCGCTCTTCTTGAGTGGGCAGACCTACAAAAAAGACCTCATCAAATCTACCTTTTCGCAAGAGTTCGGGCGGTAAGGTGCGAATATTATTTGCCGTGGCTACCACAAATACAGGCGAAGTTTTTTCAGCCATCCATGTGAGGAATGTGCCGAATACGCGATTGGTTGTGCCAGAATCACCACGACCATCAGTTCCTGCGAAGGCTTTATCAATTTCATCAATCCATAATACGCATGGCGAGAGAGCTTCAGCAAGCTGAATCATCTGACGGGTGCGGGATTCGCTCTCGCCGACTAGTCCTGCGAATAGGCGACCGACATCAAGGCGTAATAAAGGTAAATGCCAATGATGGGAAATTGCTTTAGCAGTGAGCGATTTGCCTGTGCCTTGAATACCTGCCAGCAATAAGCCACGCGGATGGGGTAAACCGTACTTACGAGCGCGATCGCTAAATGCGCTGCCCCTTCGCAATAGCCATTCTTTGAGATTATCTAAACCACCGATATCACTAATTTCAGTTGTGGAAGGATAGAACTCTAAGATCTGAGTTTGGCGAATACTTTGACGCTTTTCTTCGAGAATTAATTCCACATCTTCAGGACGGAGGCGACCATTTTCCGCGATCGCTTTTGCCAATACCCGCCGCATTTTCTCTATCGATAAGCCTTGTCCCGCCCGCACCAGATCATCGATCGCTTGCTTGTCTAGCTGAATATCGCAAGTCGGATTGGCATAACTAATAGAACAGGCAATTTGCTCGATCTCAGTTCGTAATTCATGATGATTAGGAAGCGGAAATTCTAAAATCGAGAAAAATTCACTGAGGCTATCAGGAATATTAATCTGTGAGGCAATTACAATAATATTTTGCGGTTCACTTTTGAGCTTTCGGGCAAGATTTTTGAGCTTACGCGCGATCGCGACATCTTCGAGAAAACGATCAAAGTCTCGCAATACAAACACTGCACCTTTAGGAATTTTATCGACAAATTCTAGGGCTTGTAAAGGATTGCGTTTGCCCATTCCTGCGTCGGTGGGATTAGACTGGTAGCCATCTACAAAATCCCATACAAATATGCTACGTCCAAGGGATTTCGCCGCATTGATAATAGATGCTTCGACTCGTTCTTCTTCTGCTGAAGGTATATAAATCAGAGGATAGCGAGCGCGGAGGGTTAGATTTAAGTCAGCTTCAAAATTCATAAAAACTTTTCGAGTATTTTTTTAGTACTTTAATGGTAATTCTAAAGATGACATGATCTAATTCTGTAGGTTATTAGAAATAATTGCTTAACAAATTGACCTACGCAAGCGCTTCTGATATTTAATTGCAGAGACAAATATTAGTATACTTGCCGAGCAAAACTTAAAAGGATTTATTCGCGACCCTTCTACGTTTTGGATTTTGATTTGTCCTAATTTAAGTAAGGAGATTAGTTGCTAATGCTAAAGTTAAAATGGTTGGTGTTTTGTACCGTCCATTCTAACTTTAGGTTTTGGAAGATTTATAGGGTTTATACGATGTTGCAAGAGATTCAATTACCTGTTGTTACAGATGTTGTTAAGAAATGGACGATTCAGGATAGTGAAACACTCTATCGCATTGAAGGGTGGGGAGATCCTTATTTTAGCATTAACGAAGCAGGGCATGTGACTGTTTCACCTAAAGGCGATCGCGGTGGTTGTATTGACTTATTTGAGTTGATTAATGACCTTAAACAAAGAGGATTGCGTTTACCGATATTGGTCAGATTCTCGGACATTCTTGCTGATCGCATTGAGAGGTTAAATGCGACATTTGCGAAGGCGATCTCTCGATATAACTACAATGGCGTTTATCGCGGTGTTTTTCCTGTCAAAGTCAATCAACAACGTCAATTGGTAGAAGAAATTGCTAAATATGGCAAACCATTTCAATTTGGACTTGAGGCAGGTTCTAAACCTGAGCTTTTGATTGCCCTTGCAACATTACGTACACCAGGGGCTTTGCTAATTTGTAACGGCTATAAAGATGCAGAATATATCGAGACGGCTCTGCTAGCACGGAAGTTGGGGCAAAATACAATTATTGTGATCGAGCAACTTGAAGAAGTAGAAATGATCATCCGTGCCGCAACTAAGTTGGGAATTGCCCCTGTTGTCGGTGTGAGGGCAAAGCTCAGTGCTAAAGGCGTTGGACATTGGGAAGACTCGACAGGCGATCGCGCTAAGTTTGGATTAAGTATGTGGGAGATTCTAGAAGCAGTTGAACAACTAGATGCAGCGAATATGCTGGATTCTCTCAAATTATTACACTTCCACATCGGTTCTCAAATTAGTAATATCAGCACAATTAAAGACGCACTGCGAGAGGCAGGACAAATCTATGTGCAGCTTGCTGCTTTGGGTGCGCCAATGGGACATCTTGATGTGGGTGGTGGTTTAGGAGTTGATTATGATGGTTCCAAAACCAATTTTTATGCTTCCAAAAACTATAGTATGCAGAACTATGCTTACGATATTGTCGCCGCGATTAAAGAAGCTTGCACTGAAAAAGGTGTAGCCGTGCCAACGCTGACTAGTGAAAGCGGTCGAGCGATCGCATCACATCAATCAGTCCTAGTTTTTGATGTAGTTGGTATCAGTGGTACTCCCAATCAAAAAATTGAGCCATTACAAGAAGAAGAACATTTAATTGTTCGTAATCTCTTTGAAGCGCTGGAAAACATCAATGAAAATAATTATCAAGAAATTTATCATGATGCCGTACAGTTTAACCAAGAAGCAGTTAGCCTATTCACTTTCGGTTATCTCTCGCTCAAGCAACGCGCTAGAATAGAGCGGCTGTTCTGGGAATGTTGCGATCGCATTCTCAAAGTGACGCGCAAACTCAACTATGTCCCCGATGATCTTGAAGATTTAGAAAGAGCGATGGCGCTCACTTACTATTGCAATTTCTCAGTATTCCAGTCCGCACCTGACAGTTGGGCGATCGATCAACTGTTCCCCATCATGCCGATCCATCGATTGAATGAAGAACCAACCTGTCGCGGCACGATCGCCGATCTTACCTGTGATAGCGATGGCAAAATTGATCGCTTTATTGATTTGCGTGATGTCAAATCTACATTAGAGATGCATCCCTTTATTAGTGAAGAGCCTTACTTTCTGGCTTTATTTTTAGGTGGTGCATATCAAGAAATCTTAGGGGATTTGCATAATCTATTTGGAGATACTGATGCGGTGCATATTCAGACAACTCTCACTGGATATAAAGTCGAACACGTTATTAAAGGTGATTCGATGACCGAGGTGCTTGCCTATGTTCAATACAATCGCGATTCGATGTTGGAAAATATCCGTCAAGAGACAGAACGCGCACTCCAAGACAAGCAAATCACTCTCGATGAAGCAAGGTTGTTTTTACAAAAATATGAGCATTGCTTAAACGGTTACACCTATCTAAGCTAACGTTACAGCAGTTATTGAAACCCACCACAACAAAGGTCGCAGGGCAAAGCCCCGCAAAGGGTTTTATATTATTTGTGATAGATTTAAAAGCAAATTGCCGTAAATCCCTAAAAAGAAATAATAGTAATTCATGAATTGCCTAAACTTCTTTTTAGGAATTGCGAAGAGATGTGATCGACTTATTTAGCGATCGCATCTCTTCCAAAATCTCGCGTAATAAACGATTAGTTTCATTTTGAGTCGGCTCTTGCACTTGAATTGTCACCTGTTTCATTTTGAGAACATCTCGCGCAAACCTTGATACCTCAGTTGGGTGAAATAACAAAGGTTCGCGATCGCTTTGACGCAGTTCAGGATTTAACTTACTGGGATCGTATGGCAAGTTAAGCAATCCTTGGACTGGATCGGTGTTGGCATAACGATAGACAGAAGCACGCGATCGCCCCAAAGACTTCTGGATTGTTTCAACATCCATTAGCTCGTAAGTTTTATCAGCAGGTAAATCGGATGAAGAAAACGCTAGACTCATGACAAATTTATTTATGACTAATCATGATTATAGTCTTATTTAGAGTCCATTAGTCTTAAAGTGAAGCACAAGATTTTTGCTCCATACTCTACTTTAAGATGGCAAAGTTGTTGACATTTCCGTAATAAATAGCTCAACATCTTTCATTTTTTCGAGCATTGCATCAATTATTTTTAATAATTCTTCTGATCTCTGGGAATGCTCTAACTTCTCGAGTTGTATAGCCAAAGCTTGGATTTGCAAAGCACCCACATTACTACTAGCTCCCTTAATATGATGGGCTTCTCTCATCATTTGTATGCGATCGTTGCTAGCGATCGCCATACGGATTTTTTCTATCCGTTGTAAAATATCTTCGACATAGGCTTGTAACACCTCAATCTCGAACTCTATATCTCCTTCTGATATTTGGTTGAGTTGTTCTAAGTCAATAGGAGGGTTCGACTGCTGATCCATATAGATTAAGAGCCTTACAGCATTATTCTTGCCTTAATACTTTAGCTTTACTCGCGCTTACAATCTGTATGAGTGTTAGAATGATCGCTAAATGTAAAGATTTACAAAGCCATTTATTTATTCAAAATTTATAGGTGTAAACAGCGCTACATGCTGTTCATATTAATCTCTAAATAGTTAAACAAGACGAGTTATATCGACCATGCGTATCATTTTAATGACAGGAAAAGGCGGAGTTGGCAAAACCTCTGTCGCAGCAGCAACAGGTTTACGCTGTGCTGAATTGGGTTATAAAACCCTAGTGTTGAGTACCGATCCTGCTCACTCCCTCGCCGATAGTTTTATGATCGAGTTAGGACATGATCCTAAAGAAATTCGTCCCAATCTCTGGGGAGCAGAACTTGATGCCTTACGCGAACTAGAAGGGAACTGGGGCGCAGTCAAACGTTATATTAGCGAAGTTTTACAAGCGCGTGGTTTAGAAGGTGTTCAAGCAGAAGAGTTAGCAATTTTGCCAGGAATGGACGAGATTTTTGGATTAGT
>JAYVVP010000168.1:0-4762 GCA_043786935.1 Pseudanabaena sp.
GAAATCAGATCTAAACTGAAGTTCTCAAATCCAGCCTTTTTAATCGCCTCCACTGCTTCATAAATTTCTGTAACACTATGACCACGCCCACAAACATCTAATAACTCTTGCTGAAAAGCCTGTGCGCCTAGACTAATTCGATTTATACCTAAACTTCGATAACCTTGCAAGCTGTCGATAGTTACTGTCCCAGGATTCACCTCAAGGGAAATATCCGCATCAGATGCGATCGCAAAATATTGAGAGATCGTCTCTAGGATTTGGGCGATTTGGTTTACGGATAGCAAAGATGGTGTGCCACCGCCAAAAAAGATGGTTTGCAATGTCTCGACGGGTGGAATCTGCGCGATCGTGAGCCTAATTTCTTGACATAAAACATCAACATATTGCTGCTTAAGATTTTCGCCACCAGTCGTAATTGCGAAGTCGCAATAAAAACAGCGGCGCTTACAAAATGGAATATGCAGATATAGAGATTTGGGAAAAATTTGGCTCAAAGTTAATCTCTATACAAAACTAAGCGATCGCGCTCCTGCAATTACTTCACCGATGCGATCAGTCTTAAAACCTTGAGACCGAAACCAAGCGATCGCCTGATCTACTTTTAACGCATCAACTACCAATGCCATGCCAATACCCATATTAAAAGTACTAAACATATCTGATTCTGCAACTTCACCCTCAGTCGCTAACCATTGAAAGACAGCAGGAATTTGCCAACTATTACGGAAAATTTGTACCGATTGACCATTTCCTAAACAACGCGGTAAATTTTCAGGCAACCCACCGCCAGTAATATGAGCAATTCCATGAATACCCAAATTTTCCTTAAGCGCTGCCAAAACTGGCTTCACATAAATCTGGGTTGGCGTGAGAAATACTTCTGCCAAAGTTAAGTCTTTGGTTTCGGGTGAAATTTCTAACTTACCACCCCAGTGATAGCCCTTACTTTCAATAATTTTACGGACAAGGCTATAGCCGTTGCTATGAACTCCCGAACTCGCTAAACCAATAACCACATCGCCGATGTTTACTTGAGTGCCATTGAGCATTTCTGACTTTTCGGCGATCGCCACGCAAAATCCCGCCGCATCATATTCGCCCTTACTATAAAACCCTGGCATCTCGGCCGTTTCGCCACCGATCAGCGCACAACCTGCCATTTGACAACCATCGGCAATTCCCTTGACGACTTCAGCTAGTTGATCGGGTTCGAGTTTGCCTGTAGACAGATAATCTAAGAAAAATAATGGCTCTGCGCCAGATGTCAGTACATCGTTTACGCACATGGCAACTAGATCCACACCAATCGTGTCATGTTTATTCGCCGCCTGAGCAATCCTGAGCTTCGTGCCAACGCCATCCGTACCTGAAACTAGAACGGGTTGTCGATAACCTGTAGGCAGCTCAAAACATCCACCAAAACCACCAAGATCGCCTAATACACCTAAGCGATGAGTTCTAGCCACAGAATCGCGAATTTTTTCAACGAAGGTGTGACCCGCTTCGATGTCTACACCCGCTTGACGATAATCCAAAGCCTCTAGCTCCTAAACTGATAGACCACTTAATAGCCTTACCTAAACCTTACTGGGCGAAGCAAACTATTAAGAATATTTACTGCTTACCTAACTCATCAGCCCGAAGGGTTGCAGCAAGCACGGCTTCTATCATAGCGGAACGTAGTCCCGCTTTTTCTAACTGGACGATCCCCGCGATCGTAGTTCCTGCGGGACTAGTAACCTGATCTTTTAATTGAGCAGGATGGATCATCGTTTCGCTTAATAATTGCGCTGTCCCTAACACAGTTTGGATAGCTAGTTGCATCGCGATCGCCCTTGGCAAACCAGCTGCCACTCCACCATCCGCCATTGATTCAACTACCAATGCTACATAAGCAGGACCTGACCCAGATAGCCCTGTAACAGCATTCATTAGCGATTCGGATACTTCGACAATTGTCCCGATCGCCTCAAAAATTTTTCGCACCGAATCCAGATGCTCTGTGGACACCAATGGATTAGCTGCGATCGCCGTTACGCCCGCCCCCACTTGCGCTGGCGTATTTGGCATTGCTCGAATAATTGGCTTAGAGGGAAACATCACCTCTAATTGAGCCAAAGTCACCCCAGCCAAAATCGATACGATGCAATTTGCAGGAGCATTTGCAAGCCCGATCGCAGCTACATTGAGTGATTGAGGCTTAACAGCAAGAAGCATAATTTCTGCTTCAGCGGCCACCAAATTGTTAGGCGTAACATTTACGCCATATTTTTGTGCAAGAAGCTGACGACGCTCTTGACTGGGATCGCTGACACAGACTTCCGATGGCAGATATGTATGACTGGCGACAAGACGAGTCAAAATTGCCTCGCCCATTACCCCGCCACCGATAATACTGAGTCTAGCTTTCACAAATTCACCAATGACTAATCACTACAAACCTAGCAGATAGAAGCAGCGCATTGCACCGCTTCTATTTTTGATTTGCTTCAATCATGGTTGCTATGGTTATGATTATTGTGCGAACCGACTAACGGGCGCTTCAGCAGACCATGCAGGAGCAGGTGCTGCGGTTGGACGTACCACACGTGGTTGAGTCATCGGTACTTCATTCAATACTGAAGACTGCGATGTGACTTGAACACAAGAAGGTGCAAACAAGAAAATGCTGTCGCCAATGCGTTCTTGATGTCCATCAAGGGCATAAGTACCGCCAGCAACGAAGTCAACTGCACGCTGAGCTTGGTCAGGATCCATCATGGTAAGGTTGAGAACGACGGATTTGCGTTCGCGCAATGCTTGGATTGCTTGAGGCATTTCTTCAAAGCTGCGAGGTTCTAACACCATTACTTGGGATAAACCATTTGCAGCACCTGGCATACCAATTACATTGCTCATGGTGTCCGAGGTTGCTCTTAAAGAAGCGTTAGGACGTTCACGGGTACGACGAGCTTGAGGTTCTTCTGGCTCTGCTGCTGGCGCGATCGCGCCATTATCTTCTTGATAAATATCTTGGTATTCACGACCAGAAGCTTCATCGTACTCATATTCGTACTCTTGAGTTTCAGACAAACCAACAAAGTCCTTGAGCTTGGTAAAAATTCCCATTGTAGTGATTCACTCCTATGTGTTTGCTCCTCAGTTTTGGCTTAAAAACCTAAATATCATACGTCTAGACTAGATGAGGAGTTGAATCTAATAAAGCAAAAAATTGCTTTGTCTAGCTATATTTAATTGTTAACACTGTCCAAAACAGTATTGACAGATATTTATCCGCAAACTGTAACCGATAACAGGTAAAAAAGATACATTAACTTATTAAATTTTTTAAACAAGACAAAATACGACTTTTATTTTATAAAGCTAAGCCATATGTAGTAGTTGATTGTTTAAGGAAATCAATTAGTTATGAGGCTAAGTTTTTAACTCTTAATAAGTTTTTTATAATTTAGCAAACCTGTTTACCCATAAAGACTTTGCTAGATTCAATTCATTTTGATTAAGAGTGTCTATGTGAGCCTAAATGATGATGAACGATCAATGTACCACCATAATAAAAGCTCGATTAAACATCAAAACTATTAAATTTATACATATTAATATTCGCAAAAGATCAAGAAGATAACATAAATTTGCTAACAATTTTTTATATGGTTTCTGATTTTATACACAAAGTATTCTAGGCTACAAAAATCTGAGTGCCAACTCGAATTATGGAAGCACCTGCTTTAACCGCGATCGCATAGTCAGCCGACATTCCCATGGAAAGTTCACGGATATTCTGCCAGCCAAGCGATCGCAGTTTTTCGGCTAAGTCTCCCACTTGACTGAATACTTCATAAGTTTGGGATTCATTCAAGCCAATCGGTAAAATAGTCATTAGACCGACGATATCGAGATTTTGGAGTTTTTCTAACTCTGGTAAATCCGTTAATAGTTCTGATTTTGACCAGCCAGATTTGTGGGGATCATCTGCTAGCTTGACTTGTAATAACAGTTTGGGAGATTTGCCTAGCTCAGAAATTAGGCGATCGCATTGCTGCGCCAGACTCAAACGATCAATAGAATGAATCCAATCAAACTGAGCGATCGCTTGTCTCGTTTTGTTGCTCTGCAAACTACCGATCATGTGCCAAGTGATATCCGATAGATCGGCTAACTCTTCTTGTTTGAGCTTTGACTCTTGTACACGCGATTCGCCAAAGTCTCTGACTCCTGCATTATAAGCCGCACGGATTGAGTCTGTGGTTGTGTATTTGCTTACCGCGACAATCTTGACGTTAGTAGGAATATTGGCACGTATGTTATTGATGCGATCGCTAATTACTTCAGGATTGACTTCAGACATGAAATGTAATTTGCTAGTTTGGAGTGCGGATTTTGGTAAACTACTATAACTTGAATATTTCTTAATACTCCTTTCTCCATAATTTCCCAATGCGTATCTCTTTGAATTGGCTTCGTGAACTCGTAGACTGCGATCTCTCGCCTCAAGAGCTAGAAGAAAAACTGACTATGGCGGGCTTTGAAGTTGAATCGATCGAAGACCGTAGAACATGGGCTGAAGGAGTTGTAGTTGGTCATATCCTCACTGCTGAGCGCCATCCAAATGCTGATAAGTTACAAGTCTGCAAAGTAGATATTGGCACATCTGAACCATTACAAATTGTCTGTGGGGCAGCAAATGCTAGACAGGGTCTGTTCGTGCCTGTTGCCACGATTGGCACTTACTTACCAACCATTGATCTAAAGTTGCGCC
>JAYVVP010000169.1:0-4735 GCA_043786935.1 Pseudanabaena sp.
ATTATTTAAGAGAAGCTTCGACTACGCTCAGCTATCGGTATACGCTGGCTGAGCGTAGTCGAAGCCAATATTCTCACCAATTATTTAGGATTGATATATGAAACTCGCGATCGCTATTATTGACGCATTTACCAATCAACCATTTCGCGGCAATCCTGCGGCAACCGCATTGGTAGATGAATTTCCAGAAGATAACCAAATGCAGCAAATTGCCGCAGAAATTAATCTGTCTGAAACTGCATTTGTCAAACCTTTAGCTCCCAATCACTTCCATCTGCGGTGGTTTACGCCAACGCGAGAAGTGCCTCTCTGTGGTCATGCTACTCTTGCGATCGCCCATTATTTGCGTGAGATATCCGCGATCGTCAACGATGTGCCACTGATTTTCTCAACTTTGAGCGGCGATTTAAAGATTAGCTTTGAAGACCACTTGATCGTAATGGATTTTCCTGCTGCTTTTTATACAAATTGCTCAGCGCGATCGCAGCAAGTATTAGCCGATATGCTGGGCGATATGACTTATGAGGCTCTCGGACAAAGCGAAGATTACATAACCGTTGTTTTACAATCTGAGTCAGCCGTAAAAGATTTTCAACCCAAATATGATCAGATTGCTCAGTTAGATGGTTTTGGATTTATTATTACGGCGATCGCTGATGCAAACCAGTCTTATGATTTTGTGTCACGATTTTTTGCTCCCAAAGCAGGGATTCTTGAAGATCCTGTAACAGGATCAGCCCATTGCAGTCTCACACCTTATTGGGCAAAGCGCCTCGGCAAAAGCAATCTAAAAGCCAAACAACTATCAGCCCGTACAGGCGATCTCGAAGTTTGCGATCGCCATACTAGAATTTTGCTGAAAGGTGAAGCTGTGACCTTCTTACGCGGTCATATTAACCTTAGCTAGACATCGCTATACAAAGGCTTTACAAGAGGCAAAAATACTTTTACCGAAGTTTCCTCATAGGGAACACTGATAATTTCCAACCTACCACCATGCAGTTCAGCAAGTCGCTTAGCGATCGCCAAGCCTAGCCCAGTACCTTGTTGGATATACAGCTTTTTCTCAAACTTGATATAGGCTCCAAAATTAGCGATTTGTTCAGGTTCAATACCTTGACCGTGGTCAGTAACGCACAAACAAAATTCATTATTATCGCAACTACCCGATACATTTACAGATGTACCTTCAGCAGAGAATTTGAACCCATTATCAATAATTTCTTTGGTGATAACATTTAAATAGGAATCTGAGATATGAATATTTGCATCTTTAACATCAATAATCAAATCAGAAATACGATTGTAGTTTTCGGCAATTTGCTTAGCACAATTAGAAATTTCAATATCTACAAAAGTTGCTTTGCTGTTGCGAATCTGGTTAGTCCATTCAGCATTATTTTCTGTTGACTCCAGATCCGCGTATAGCAAGAATTTTTTCACCATTTCATGCATATCTCTTCCTGCTTTTCGGATACGCTTACCAAGATCAGGTACTTCATGAGCTTCCATTGCATGATAATTTTTGATCAAAATATCAGACAAACCCATAACTTCGATGGAAGGAAATAGTAATTGATGAGGTAGAGACTTAGAGATATTTCCCCGTAAGTTGTCTAGTTCTTGTTTGTAATACCTACTGATTACTTCTTGTTTCTTAAACTGGGCATTGATGGCTCCCAGCAATTCGTCTCTAGTAAATGGTTTAGTCAAATAATCATCTGATCCTAGTTCCATTCCATATCGGAGATCATTTTTGTCAGATTTGGCACTAAGAAATATAAAAGGAATTGTGACGGTAGAGGGATTATTGCGAAGGGCCGTAACGACTCCATAACCATCAACTCCTGGCATCATAATGTCGCAGATAATCAAACTGGGAATATTCTGCTGAGCCATATCTAAGCCACTGTGCCCATTATCGGCACTAATTACCAAGTAGCCCTCAGCTTGAAGCATTCTTGTCGTATTTAGTAAAACATTGGGATTGTCTTCGATCAGCAGAATTTTTTTCATACTAACTGGTTAGTGTTGTTAATCATTATTATAACGATAGAGATGATCATAGATAGTAAGACTTAATACGTAAAAAATAAGAGGTAAAGCATCATGTTTTTGCAGCTTAATCACTAGAAATTGGTAAAGTTACCGTAAATTCTGTCCCAATATTCAATTGGCTTTTCACTGATATTGACCCGTTGTGAACATCTATACAGTTTTTGACAATCGATAGTCCCAATCCAGTCCCAGGCAATATCCCCACATTTTTACCTCGATGAAATGCACTAAATAAATGCTCTAAATCTTCTTCAGGGATTCCAATACCCTGATCACTAATTATAAAAGTTACATGCGTCTGATCGACATTGCAGTAAAAATTGATCGTACTACTTTGAGGAGAATATTTAATCGCATTTGTAATCAGATTTGTGAGGATCTGA
This sequence comes from Pseudanabaena sp., assembly GCA_043786935.1. Lineage (GTDB taxonomy): Bacteria > Cyanobacteriota > Cyanobacteriia > Pseudanabaenales > Pseudanabaenaceae > Pseudanabaena. Next base: position 2,442 of record JAYVVP010000169.1, read on the forward strand.
CGTAATATTTTTTCATCCATTTCAACTATTAGTTCTGGAAGATCGCTTTGAAGATGGGGATTCTCAATTGATATATTAAAATTTGCAGAAAGATGTAAGGATGAAAGTAGAGTACAGTTTTTAGCAAAGGTTCTCTGTATTTGCCGCAATAGCTGACTACAAAAGCCTAAAAGATCAAACTTAGATAAATTAATTTTAGATTTATTAGCATTAGTTCGACTGAGAAATAATACATCTTCCATCAAGGCAGTCATATGTTTGACTTCAGATTGAATTTGATGCAATTGCTCAACTCGTTCTTCTTTTGTCCATTCATAATATTCAAGCAGTTCTGATGCACTTTGAATTGTCGTAAGAGGGGTGCGAAACTCGTGGGAAACAACTGAGATAAAATTGGATTTCATTTGACTAAGTTCGCGTTCTTGTTGAAGCGATCGCGTTAATAACGTAGCCGCCATTTGCAATTGTTCATTTTGTACTTGCAACCTTTTTTGTAATGAACACAACCGTAAATGGGTTTCTATCCTTGCTAGGACTTCAATTAACTGAAATGGTTTGCTAATGCAATCCACACCTCCGACCGAAAAAGCTTCTACCTTTTCAGATGGCTCTTCTACTGAACTAATAAAAATTATCGGAATGTCTCTAGTTGTAGAATTTTCTTTTAATTTTCTACAGACTTCATAGCCATTCATATCAGGCATCCGAATATCAAGTAGAATTATGTCTGGCAATTCTTTGGTAGCTATCTTTAATGCTTGTATACCATTTGTAGCTTGACTAACTTCATATCCCTGGTTTACCAACATCAGCGATAGAAGTTGAATATTATAAATAGTATCGTCAACAATGAGAATAGAGGCATTAATTTTCTCCTGCTCTTCTCCCACCTGATTTAAATCTTGAGTAGCCATAACAAAAACAAATTCTGAGTATCATTGATATAATACTTCTTTAGTATAAAAAGTTCCTAATTTTACAGCAGTTGTTGATCAAACCCGCCACAAAAAAAGTCGCAGGGCAAAGCCCCGCAATTGGTTTTATATTATTATTTGTGGCAGGTTTGAAAGTAAATAGCCGTATGAGCTTGAGGAAGGTACTTAAGCTCTTGGCTCTAACTCAAAGTTATTTATGCGACTGTCAATTATTCTTCCTTGTCTCAATGAAATTCGGCACGGTTATCTAGATCGCATTCTCACTAACTTAATTGCCCAAATTGGCGAAAAAGAAATTATTGTGGTTGTTAGTCCTAGTAATGATGGTACTGATGAGGTTTTAGAAGAATACGCGGCGCAATGTTCCGAAATGCAAGTTGTGCGATCGCTTGCAAAAAATCGTGCTCAACGACTAAATGATGGAATTGCCGTCAGTAGCGGGGAAATAATTTTATTGCACCATCCTGCCACACTTTTACCTGAACGCATAGCTTTACAGATAATTGATCAAGCTATCACAGCGGGCAACAATTGGGGCGCATTCCAGCATACTTTTGACTTTCCGCATTGGTTGCTGCACTTTACGTCTTGGTATTCTAATAATGTACGAGTAAAGCATAAAGAAATCGTTTATCTCGATCATTGTCCTTTTATTGATCGCCAAATTTTAGCTCAAATCGGAAATATTCCCGATTTAGATATTTTTGAAGATACAGTGCTAAGCGATCGCTTACGCCAGTTTTCAAAGCCCATGCTAGTAGAAGGTAAGGTGATCACGTCGGCAAGACGATTTCGACAAAGAGGAATTTATCGTCATGCAGCGCTCAATCAAATACTCAAATTATGCTATCTGCTTAACATTGATCCAAAGCATCTCAATCGCATGTATGAAAAGAGTTACAGCATCAATACTAAGTACTAAAAAAGCATATTTGCAAAATCTACATTTTTAGATGAGATAAAAAATGGGAGCATTTTTATCCAAAATTTACCTTCTAATAATTTCGCAGCAAAAAAATGCACCGTAGGCGATCGCGACCTTAATCAAGTTAAGGAGATTAGTCGGCAGAAAAAAATCGTAGACATGATTAGCAAAGACCGTGAAAAAACAAAGAGTTGAAAAATGCGCTTACTGATTTGATCGCACTTCTCAAAGAACGCCGTTCCGCCCTAATCACCGCCGCCGTCACAGGACAAATCGCATTAGAAGAGATGAGCTAAAATCAACTTAATAAACAAAGCAAATTTTAGACCTATGAGCAGCCCTATAACCATCGAAGATATCTATAAACTATTTCAAAACTCCCAAGAACAAGCCGATCGCCGTACTGCCGAACTTGAGCGCCTCATGGCAGAATC
>JAYVVP010000170.1:0-4723 GCA_043786935.1 Pseudanabaena sp.
CCTGTGACGGCGGCAATTCCATTTGGGGCTGTGTTGACTTTGCCTGCGACAGGTTCAGAGATGAATACAAATTCGGTAGTCACTAAATGGGAAACTCAAGAAAAGCTGTTTTTTGATAGCCCATTAGTCTTCCCGCTATTCTCAGTACTAGATCCTGAAACAACTTTTTCTCTACCACCCAGACAAGTTAGTAATGGAATCGTTGATGCTTATACTCATGTAATGGAACAGTATTTGACCTACCCAGTCAATGCACCATTACAAGATCGGATGGCTGAATCAATTCTCCAAACCCTAATTGAAGAAGGACCAAAAACTTTCTCAAATCTCCATGATTACGAGGCGCGGGCAAATGTGATGTGGTGTGCAACGATGGCACTAAATGGACTGATCGGTGTAGGTGTACCTCAAGATTGGGCAACACACATGATTGGACATGAGTTGACGGCTTTGCATGGTCTTGATCACGCGCAAACTCTAGCGATCGTTTTGCCGAATATGCTGACGATTAGACGCGATCGCAAACGTGAAAAGCTTTTGCAGTATGCTGAAAGAGTTTGGGGACTAGTTGAGGGTACGGAAGATGTGCGTATTGATCAAGTGATCGCTAAAACCCGCGAATTTTTTGAATCTGTTGGTGCGCGTACCCATCTGTCGGACTATGGTGTGGGATTAGATGTGATTCCGCTAATTACTGATCGCTTTCAGAAACGTGGTTTTGTCGCGTTAGGCGAACATCAAGATGTTACCCCCAAAGTTGTTGAGCAAATTTTGACGCTTTGCGCTTAATATTTTTGTTAAAGGCGCTGCAAAGCAGCGCTTTTAACTAGTTATTTGATATTTATGAATATGCCAAAGAAACTTCTATTTGTTTGCCTAGGAAATATCTGCCGATCGCCTGCTGCGGAAAACATCATGAATCTGCTGATCGAGCAAGAAGGTTTAAGCGATCGCTACATATGTGACTCCGCGGGCACAGGCGGCTGGCACGTTGGCGCATTCCCCGATCACCGCATGAGAGCTGCTGCTCAAGCACGAGGCATGGATTTTGTTGGTTCCGCCAGACAATTTCGTGCCATAGACTTACAAGAATTTGATTTGATCTTGGCTATGGATAAAGATAACTATCGCAATATTCTCGCTCTCGATCCGCAAAGAAAATTTGCCGACAAGGTGAAAATGATGTGCGACTATTGCGAAACCTCTACCGACAAGGAAATTCCTGATCCTTACTATGGCAGCGGCGATGGATTTAATTATGTAATTGATCTACTATTCGAGACCTGTAGTGGACTTCTTAAAGCTCTCAAACCCTAAATCATTTAAAATCAATGCTTAGCGTTGTTTTTCCTAAATTTCAAAGAAATTGTTAGCGTGAAATGATAGAAACAAAAACATTGAAATATGCCTACTATTCAGGATGCGTTGCCAAAGGAGCTTGTAAAGAGCTACATGCCTCGACAACGGCGATCGCCCAAGCATTAGGCATAGAGTTAGTGGAATTGCAAAAGGCAACCTGCTGTGGTTCAGGTACATTTAAAGAAACAGATGAATTGATGGAGGATGTGATCAATGCCCGAAATATCTCCCTCGCCGAAGAATTAAATTTAACTGTAATGACTCAATGCAGCACCTGTCAGGGTGTGCTTGGTCGAGTCAACGATAAACTTAAAAGCTCAGATCCTACGCGCAAAAATGAAGTAAATACCTTGCTTAACACTCAAGGACATAATTTCCAAGGTTCAACCGAAGTTTTACATTTGCTCTGGATTTTGATTCGCGATTATGGCTTGGAAAATCTAGCCACCAAAGTAAATCGATCCTTAGCTAATCTCAAATGTGCAGCATTCTATGGCTGCTATTTACTGCGATCGCAAACAGTTACCCGTTTCGACGATCCCTTTAAACCTGAATCTCTCGAAAATGTGTTCCGAACTGTGGGGGCAACGCCCGTATATTACGAGGGTCGCGTCCAGTGCTGTGGTTGGCCGATTTCCAGCTATGCACCCAAAGAATCTTTCTCAATGGCAGGGCGACATCTCACCGCCGCGATCGCCGCAGGTGCAGATTGTATCGTTACGCCTTGTCCTCTCTGTCATCTCAACCTCGACTCCCGCCAACCCGAAGTTGAAAACGTGATTGGACAAAAACTTGGCATTCCGATTCTGCATTTACCTCAACTAATTGGTTTAGCAATCGGACTCGATCCTAAAGCGCTCGGTTTAGATCGTCACATTGTTTCCACAAGTTCTGTGTTGAAAAAATTAGCTTTATAAACAACAAAGGCGACTCACAACATGAGCCGCCTTTATTAACGCTCTTATTAAAGTTATGGGCAAAGGAATCGAACTTGTTTTCCTTGGGCAAAACATAACTTTTACTACTTACTTTTAGCTGTTCCCGTAACGATCGCTGTATTGGCTAGTCACTTTCTAGAAATATTTTTAGGATTAGTTCTGATATTTTTGTTTTATGCCGTGTCCCCTTTATCATGATGCTAAAAATAAATGAGTAGCAATATGCAGCGACAAAAAACGTTTTGGGTTGGACTTTTGATTAGTTTAGGGCTAGCAATCTTCGGTAGCTTTATAGTTAATGATTTACCAGTTCAAGCTAGCGATCGCACTTTTATAAATGTCTCGCTGGATTTTATCAATGAATACAAACTTCCCAAACAAAAGTTTGAGAATACTCAAGTCGGCGGCTTGTCGGGGCTAGCTTACGATCGCATTAATGATATTTTTTATGCAGTTTCTGATGATCGCAGCGATTTTGCCCCTGCAAGATTTTATGCTCTGAAACTTAAGTTCAATAAACAAAAAGAACAACCTAAGCTTGAGAACGTTAAAGTAATCGGCGTGAATTTTCTCAAAAACAAACAAGGAAATACATACCCTAAAGGCGAAGTTGACCCTGAAGGAATTGCGCTAACAGGCGATCGCACGGTTCTGATTTCCAGCGAAGGCGTAACTAGCAAAAAAATTCCGCCATTTATCGATGAATTCGATTTACTCTCTGGTAAATGGATACGAAGTTTGCCGATACCATCGCGTTATTTACTAGCACCTGAAGAGAATGATCCTAAATCTGCTAAAAAAGAATCCAAACCTCAAGAACTGCAAGGAGTCCGCGACAATCTTGGATTTGAATCCCTCACAGTAGTTCGTGACTCTATCGGTGATCCTTATCGCGTGTTTACGATTACCGAGAATGCTCTTGCTCAAGATTCTCAACCAGACGATCAACCTTCTGAAAGTCGATTTCTGCACTATTTAGTTGGGAATATCGCGCCGCTAATTATTGCGGAACATCGTTATCCACTTGAAACAATGGTTGCACCCGTCACTCAAATCGGTGTCAATGAAATTATTTCAATTGATCGCGGTGGTCACTTTTTAACGCTTGAGCGCTCCAATGGTACGTCAGGATTTAGTGCCAAAATTTGGCAAATTGCTACAGGCAGCGCGACCGATACTTCGACGATCAAAAGTTTTCGAGTGCGCCCTAACGCACGATCAATTCGTAAGAAGCTTGTCATAGATTTGGCAACATTAGGAATTAGACTAGACAATTTAGAAGGAATGGCGATCGGTCCACGCTTAGCTGATGGTTCTCAAAGTCTAGTTTTGGTGAGTGATGATAATTTTAGCGATAATCAATTCACACAATTTCTATTGTTTCGGCTGAATCGTAATTAGACTAATAGACTCAAGTAAATCAATAGTCACCGAAAAGGTTAAAAGCTGCAAATAGAAACTCGTTTGAATGGGCATACTTTTTGACGAATTGGATTTTGGGAGATTCTGAAATAAGTCAAATTAGGCAAAATTGCCAGAGGCTTAATATCACTAATTTGATTATTGGCTAGATCTAGCCACTCCAAATTAGTCAAACTTACTAGAGGGCTTACATTGCTGATTTTATTCTTGGCAAGATCAAGCCACTCCAAATTAATTAGCCCAGCCACAAGCTTAACATCGTTGATTTGATTAGCTCTAAGACCAAGGATAGTCAATTTAGGTAAACCTGTTAAATTAACAGTTCTAATTTTATTCTTAGAGAGGAGCAGCCTATTCAAATTAGTTAGTCCCTCTAAGTTAATATGACTGATTTGATTATCATTGATGAAAAGATCCGTTAATTTAGTCAAATTAGATAGGGTAACATCACTAATTTTATTCCGAACAAGAACTAGTGTCGCCAAACTAGTCAGCGATGATAGAGGTTTAATATCTTTAATTTGATTAATAGAAAGATCAAGCGCAGTCAAATTAGTCAGATTTGCTAGTGGCTTAGTATCAGTGATTTGATTATTAATGAGATAAAGATCAGTTAGATTAGTCAAACCTGCTAGTGGCTTAATATCCCTAATATTATTTTGGTTGAGTCCTAAATGTCTCAGGTTAGTCAAACTTCCTAAAGGTTTAAGGTCACTAATTTGTTTTCTATAAAGTTCCAGTTCATCAAGACTATTGAGCTTAAAATTAGCCAGCCTACAGTCTTTTGTTCCAGCTTTCTCTAGCAGCGCATCAACCGTCTTTCTAGGTTCTATGGAGAGATCGCTTTTGTGAAGACACCATTGTTCAAAGCTCTGATAATTGTTTGGAACGGCTTCTGCTTTTAAGAAAGGAAAAGATAGAATAAATGTAGCGGTTGAGAGAACACTAAAGGCTAAAAAATTGTTCATATATGTTCCTTTTTATGTTTCATTGGTTTGCCTGAA
>JAYVVP010000171.1:0-4722 GCA_043786935.1 Pseudanabaena sp.
TTTTGGATTAGTGCGCGTCAAACGTCACTATGACGAAAAAGAATTTGATGTATTAGTAATTGACTCTGCACCCACAGGTACAGCTCTCCGTTTACTCTCTCTCCCTGAAGTTGCAGGTTGGTATATGCGGAAGTTTTATAAGCCATTGCAAGGTATAGCAAAGGTTTTGAGTCCTGTATTCAATCCCATTTTTAAGCGTGTCATTGGCTTCTCTTTACCAGATAACGATGTAATGGACGCTCCTTATGAGTTTTATGAAGAATTAGAAGCTCTCGAAAAAATTCTTACGGACAACGCAACTACAACTGTAAGGCTAGTAACCAATCCTGAAAAGATGGTGATCAATGAGTCGTTGAGAGCGCATTCCTATCTCAGCCTTTACAGTATAGCGACAGATATGGTGATCGCCAATCGCATTATTCCTGAAGAAGTTCAAGACCCATTTTTTAAAGCTTGGAAAGAAAATCAGAAGCAATATTGCGAACAAATTTACCGAGATTTTTATCCTCTCCCAATCAAACAGATTCCGCTTTATGCTGAAGAGATGTGCGGGATTGCGGCTCTAGAGAGACTGAAAGAGACTCTCTACGGTGATGAAGACCCCTCCCAAGTTTATTACAAAGAGAATACAATGCGTGTTGTTGAAGAGAATAAACAGTATTGTTTAGAGTTATATCTACCAGGTGTGCCTAAAGAGAAGATTGAGCTAACCAAGACTGGCGATGAGCTAAACATTCGGATTGGTAATCATCGTCGTAATCTAGTCTTACCTCAAGCTTTATCGGTTCTCCAAACTGCTGGCGCAAAGATGGAAGATGATTATTTGAAAATTCGATTTTCAACTCCTGTTTAATAAACTAATGCGATCGCTAATCATCTACTCTTTTGTTAGATACTTAGCGATCGCTTTAAATTAGAACTGCATGAGCTTTCGCAAAATATAAGAGATCGCCTCGAACAAGTGTAAGTAATTTTGCGTCTTTAGACCTTTGTCACACTAGAGTATGCTCTGGAAACTGGCATAGGTTAGGTGCTGCTTGGTAAGCTAATACGTACAAGCAGTGGTTGGTATATCATAAGATTTAGGAATTGTTTTATTTTTGAAGTTAAAGCAATAAAAATCTATATGCTGAAGCTAGACACCATCCAAAAAGAAATAGCGGAACTTCCTCCTGATGCACAACAAATTATTTTTGATCTAGTAGATGTTCTAAAAAAACGTTGTTTCCCAAATCCACAAAAACTTCCAGAAACAACAGTAAATGATTGGTCAGATTTTATTGGCTGTATGGAGGCAGAATCAGACTTATCAAGAAATTACAAAACTTATTTAAGCGATGAACTTGATGAGAAATACGCTAATAGTTGATACGGGTTACTGGCTTGCTCTTGCGAATAGAAGAGATGATCACCATCAATCAGCTACACTTCTATTTCAAAAATTGCAGAATGCAGAATTTATTACAACTTGGTGCGTAGTGACGGAAACTTGTTACCTTATGCAAAAAAGAATCGGCGTAGATGCTCCAAAAACTTTTATTCGTAAGATTACAGCAGGGATGGTAAAAATATTCGACCTCTCTCCAATTCATTGTCTGCGTATCGAACAACTTATGGAACAGTATAGAAACCTACCGATGGACTTAGCTGATGCTTCGTTAGTTATCTTAGCTGAAGAATTAGGTCACGGTCGCATTTTATCCGTTGATTATCGAGACTTTAATACCTATCGCTGGAAAAACACGGAACCCTTTCAAAATCTATTTCAAGAATGCGAATAAATCATAAAAAGATTATTCGTATTCTTGAAATATCTATCTGTGACAGAGGTATATATAGCCATCGACCTCATGTTCGATGATGCAGTTTAGTTATTTGAGTTGTTTTATGGTTTATAGCGGTAAAAGTTTTCTTAAATTATCAGCGATCGCCTGACTAGGTGTCAGTAATTTAGCGTCTTGGTTCTTGACTCTTCACGCAACGCCATAGTCCGTATATGGACGCTTATAGGGAGGATGCAACCCTAGAATAATGTCTGAACGTGGAATACCTCTTGCAACTAATTCTTGTCCTAAGTCAGCTTCGGTCATGTTGTGCTGAATCCAAATCTTGCCATTTTTAATGTCAATATGGATGTAACAGGCATAAATACGGTGCAAGTTTTGCCAACCAATATCTACAAGCTGATAGTGATCGTGTTTGGTGTCACAAATAATTTGACATTCAATTTCAGGATCGTTATTTGAGGCATGGTCAGTCAGTAATTGTTTGACAATTTGACGATATTTTTCTAAGGTTTCCATTCTACAATCTCCTCCAAGTTGGGATCATAAGCTAGGGTTTTGAGGTCATATTGTTTGATGACTACTTGAGTAAAGCGCTCTTGAAAGAAGGTGTTAAAAATGTCAGTGGGAACTGCTAAATATAAAATGCGTGATGGATCTGTCATTTGTAGGGCGATACGATAATTTAAGAATTGTCCTAACGCAGCATGAAAGTCATTAATTGCCGAAGGGTTGATAAAGCTCTTAACTTCTACAGCAATTTTTTGTCCATCTTTTTCAGCAGCAAACACCTTTTCGGCAGCTAGATCGATTTCTAGTTTAATGCGATCAATCCGAATGATTAACGGATCGCTGGTAATTGTCCATCCGTCCTTGATTAAGGCTGTTTTAACGGCTTGATGGAATAAATCTTTAGCCATAGCATTGAGAATTAAACTACTTAGAAAATTGAGGCTCAAATAGATTTAGCTGCTGCAAATTATTTTGACAATTAGCCTTTACTGAACTTTCATTTGTTGGAATAGCAAATGTATCACTTCCACGTTTTTCAAGTAATTTTGCAAATAATAGCCAAGAGATAATTCTGGATCTATAGTCACTCTTGCTCTTATCTTTAGTAAACTCACTACGAGAATATATATCTGCAATAATTTCCTGTAATCGCCATTTTGTTATGGCTTTATCCCTCTCTATTTCTCTATATATTTGCTGCACGATAGCAAGATTTTTTAATGCAATTGATAAATACCTAGAAATATCACTTTCTCCTGTGTCTAATAAACTTGGATTGATTGCCACTCTATCTCTATAAGCCGATACCATTTCAAATTTTTCTAAATCCCAAATGACACTTCTAGTTGTAGTTTCTGAGGAACCTAGATTAGTTGCAAACTCTTGTTTAGTTAGACCACAAAACCCTGCTGTTTTAAGTATTTTTAGAGCTTTGTTGATTATAGGCATTCTATTTCTTATCATGTATATTGACGGCGCTTTATCACCGACCCCTAGCAAAGATAATTGGCGACTTTGTTGGTGAAACAAGAATGGATTATTACTAGATGATGCAAACGAATTCTCTAATTTGTAGATTTGTATAAATTTTTCTACTGACCAAACAGGTAAAATATCCCTAACATATATTTCAGGTAATCTAGTGACAATTATATCAACACCCAATTCAAGGCAACACTCCAGATCAATTGTTTCATGAATCTCTGAGACTCGATGACGCGCATTTTCAAAAATTCTGAATGAACCTTCACAGATAGTAAATATAGACTCAAGATGGGAAACTAAATCATCAGCATTTTTAACAGAACTAGATATGCTAGTAAGACTGTGAATCATATCTAAGCTAAGTCTAGTTATATAAAATTGTGCATGAGAAAGACTATAAATAATCTCGAAAAGCATTTGATGGAATGGAGAGTCAGATATGCTTCTATTTAAGAGAATATCTACAATTAGTTTTGAACCAAGTAGTATTTTCACTAATTCTACTCTCCTAAATTTGAGCATTTAGTATTTGAGGCTGTTTCGATAACAGTAGCTTGTTTCTCAGTACCCATAAGTCTGCGTAAATCATTAATTGATTTTAGCTCTTTCTTCTCTACGTTGGATGCCAGATTAAATTCTTCTGGCACATTAGCGATCGCACTAGCAACAGCATCAAGATAAGTATCAAGTTCCATACCATGCGCCTGAGCAAACAACCTCAGCGTATCTACCTTTGTACTACCATCACCCTGCTCGATCCGCCTTACTTGGCGATCGCTTAAACCAATAATATCTGACTGACGTAGTTTATGTCGCTTGCGTAAAGAAGCGATCGCCTTGCCAAAAACTTGATTGTGATTTGACTTGAGCGCCTCAAATTTTTGTTTCCATTCGGGATCAGTTGCACAACGAAAAGCATCAAGATCGAGATGGATATCAGCACTTTCCCAATAAAGATAGCTACCATCATCAGCGATCGTAAAATTTTCACGTTCATCGGTAGAAATACGCTTTAAAGCTGGCAATGAAGAAAAAGGAACTTCAAATTTCTCCATTCCACAGCTAAATACTAATAAGCAATCGCCAATAACCGTCGCATCAGCAATCAATTGTTCTTGCGCTCCCATAGACCAAGCATTAATCACCCTTTTAGGCAAATCTGCATTGACGTGAACGAGAGTATTTCGCATGACCCGCAAATTGGCGCGATCAAACATCTGTGGTAACCACTTTGGATTGATATCTTCTCTAATAAAAAGTACCCTTAAATGATGCTTCTGATTTGCAGATTTCACAATATCTGCAATCTCTGGCAAGCCAGTTGCAGAAGTTAGCACAAATAAATTCAGAGCTGACTCTAAGCTTTGTAAATCAGATGGCTGTAGGACTTGTATTGACTTAGATCGTGTTACTAAATCTTTGCTTTCGCGATCTTGAACTA
>JAYVVP010000172.1:0-4719 GCA_043786935.1 Pseudanabaena sp.
GGTGGAACACTGATGACGGGAGCAATCAACGTTTTACGATCGCTTTCTAATCCTGTCTCAACTGATTTTAGGCGTGATCTCGGCATCTGGGCGGCAATTATTGGGGTAGTTCATGTAGTAGCAGGGTTAAACGTACACATGGGGGGAAAGTTCTGGCTTTACTTTCTCTATCCTGCCAACGAATCGCATCCATTTCCAATTCGACTTGATCCGTTTGGCTTTGCTAATCATACGGGGCTAATAGCAACGATAGTTTTAGTGTTTCTATTTGCTATTTCTAATGACTTATCAATCCGCTTTTTAGGAAGTAAACGTTGGAAGGATTTACAAAGATCTAATTATGCTTTGTATGCACTCATCCTCCTACATGCGATCGCCTATCAACTTATTGAAAAGCGTCAAATGCCGTATCCACTAATTTTTACAGTATTAGTAGCTGTGGTTCTAGTTATTCAGGGCATAGGCTTTCAACGTCGAAGGCAAGAGCTGGCAAAAAAAACAATTTCATCTGATACCTGAACATAAATTCCATGTTAAAATAACTAAGAAATAAACGAAACATCTAAAAACTGTTCCTGTGACTGCAATTACAATACTACCTCTTCTTTCTTAGCAGTCTAGTAACACTTTGTGAAAGCTAAAGTATAGTCGTTGACTGTACTACAATCGGCTATTTAGTCTAGAAATTTTCCAACTCCAATAGCTGAGAAAATCCAGCTACTTTGCAAATGTTATTAGAAGGAGGAATTGATTGATGAATATTATCGCTCGCACGGTTCGTCATACTCGGATCACAGCTCATAATTACCAACAGATTCCCACTCCCAAATTTTTGATTTTGTTTATCAATTCAATTTGCAATATGAAGTGCGAACACTGCTTCTATTGGACAAGTTTAAATCAAAAAGATGATCTGACTAAGGAAGAAATATTTGATTTGTCCCGTTCCCTCGGTAAATTAGAAAACTTGAACTTGTCTGGCGGGGAACCATTTTTAAGGCAGGAATTTGCGGAAATTTGCCGACAGTTTATTCAGCACAATGAGGTAAGACAAATTTACGTTCCTACCAACGGTTACTACACAGATAAAACGGTTAAAGCGGTAACAAATGTCCTAGAAGAGAAAGAGTTGGATGTACTAGCGATCGAGTTATCACTTGATGGAATGCCTGAATTCCATGACAGAATGCGAGTAACTAAGAATGCTTTTAAGCAAGCAATGGCAACTTATGAAGCTTTAGTCGATGTTCAAAAGCAAGATCCACGCTTACGCATTCATGCGAATTCAACTGCTCTTGATGGCAATCTTGATCAGATTAAGCAGTTGTCAACCTATCTCTACGAGCGTTGCCCGCAGATGGATCATCATAATCTTGCCATTATTCGAGGCGATCGCAAAAATCCTGCTTTAGACTTACCTTCATTGAAGGAATACGAAGCTTTATATGACTACATCCGTCGTCTGTGGATGCCGCGTGAACAAGAGCGATATGGCTCAATTGTCGAACCGATGTTGCAATGGACAAAAGTGCAAACCTTACAGCAGAAACAACAAGTTGTACCATGCACAGCAGGAAGACTCAGTGCTGTCGTTTATGCCAATGGAGATATCAGCGCCTGTGAGTTACATTCACCCATAGGCAACTTGCGGAAAAATTCTTTCCCAGAGATTTGGGAATCTCTTCAAGCCGAGAAGTTACGCAAGTTGATCGCCAACAAAGAGTGTTATTGCACTACCGAGGTTTTCTTGTGGCCAAGTATTGTCTACCAGCCCGTTAGTCTTGCCCAAGCCATGATTGGGGCAAAAGTTTGGCAACATGCCCAACCTCTAGAACCCGATGAAAAACTCATCATTCACTTGAATCAAGACAAAATGCCGATCTATCAAGACTCGGAACCGTCTAGCTCCGTTTCAACTTATTCTAAGGATGTTTAAGTGATGCCTGATCATGGTCTAAGTTCAGATTTGCGTTCTCCAACTAAATCCTTCCGAGCAGTTGTAATCGGGTTAGGCGAGGGTTCTGACCGAATCATGCTACCTGCGATCGCGTCTCATCCGAATGTGGAACTGGTTGCAGCCTGCGATGTAAATGTGAACACAAGACAAAGAGCCGCCACAAAATGGCAGATTCCTCAAGTCTATACTGACCCTATGGCAATGTTGGAGTCTGAGAAACCTGATATTACGGCTATTGCGACGCCGCCTATGACTCACTACGATCTGAGTCTATTGGCACTTAAACACAACTCTCATGTGTATTGTGAAAAGCCGTTTATGCCTTCATTACAAGAAGCAGATCGGGTAATTGAGTTGGCACAACAGCAGGATCGCTATGTTGGGGTTAATAGTCAATACTACCAAATGCCGATCTACCGCAAAGCCCAAGAAATTTTAGATTCTGGTGATATTGGACGTGTTTATCACATTGATGCCTGGCAACAGATGTACCTTCTGCCCCCTGAGGAAGGTGGATGGAAAGCTGCTCTTCAACCTCGCCGTGTACTATTTGAGTTTGGAACACATGCGATCGATCTAATCTGCCGTTTTTTCAACAGCTATCCTCAAGCCGTCACGGCTAAAATTGCTCAAGTTCGCGCCGATATTAACGCAGATGTTTGTATCAATGTAAGGCTAGATTTTTCAGAAGGTCGGATGGCAAATATTATGTTTAATCGCATGAGCTATGCCCCTATTCGTTATTTTGAAATGCGTCTAAACTGCGAGAAAGCAGCCATCCGCACATCTTTTGGTGGTGTCGCAAGACTTGATCTAGGCTGGAATAGCGAACAGAGAAAACCTCGGCTTCGCTTTAGCTTGACCAAGGGAGGTGAAATTCGTTTGGAAAAGGATGGAGCCTCAAAACGATTACTAAATCAACCTAACACTGCTGTTGGGGATGGTGCGATTGCTCAATTTTCCACTTTTATCACTGCTCTTGAACAAGGACAGACGACGCTTGCTCATATTAGCCATGCCAGAGAAGTTCTAAGAGTTTTACTGGCTGGCTATGAATCAGCAGAACAGGGAGGGGAACTAATCAAATTATGAACAGTGCTACTCCGTCCTGCCAAGTTTCTGTTGTGATTGGAGTTCATAATGCAGCTTCAGTGATCAACTTATGTTTAGGAGCTTTGCAAGAGCAAGTTCAAGTACCTAATGCTGAAGTTATTGTCGCGGACAGTTCGACCGATGGAACCGATCAAATAATTCATGAGCAGTTTCCCGATGTCAAACTACTACATTTTGAGCAGCCATTAACACTAGCGGAATTACGCGGCAAGGGAATAGCGATCGCCAAGGGCAATATTATTGCAGTTCTAGATCCTTATTCGGTAGTAGATCGACACTGGTTATCTGAACTAATAAGTGTACATGCTGAAATCCCAAACTTGATCATCGGCGGTACAGTTGAGTTATTCAATGCTGATCAACAAAACTTGCTAACTTGGGCAATTTATATTAACGAATATGGAATGTTCATGCCTCCCTTAGAGGCAGGTGAAATGGAAATTCTCCCAGGCAGCAATATCTCTTACAAACGAGAGGCACTATTTGCAGGTAACGATCCTAAGCAAGCAGAGTTTTGGAAGACCTTTGTGAATTGGGAACTAGAGCAAGCTGGTTCTGGTCTGTGGCAGGCTCCATCGATTCTTATCTATTTAAATAAACCAATTCCATTCTGGGACTTTTTCGGGACGCGTTTCGATCATGGACGCTGTTTTGCAGGAATGCGTGCTTCAAATCTCTCGCCAATTGAAAGATTCATCCGCGCATTGACATCGCCTCTATTACCGATGGTATTTTTATGGCGGTGGGGAACACGTTATTGGCGCAAGCGTCGTTATCGCATACAATTTTTGCTCACCCTGCCTTTACAGATTTTGTTGTTTAGTCACTGGGCTTGGGGCGAATGCTTAGGTTATTGTTTCGGTATTGGTCAGAGTCGTGATCGCTTGTTTTACTAATTTCAATCTTGTTAAGTAAAGGACTATTTAACCATGATGCTTACCCAAACTCCCATCCTTTCGATTGTAATTGGTGCTCAAAATGCCAATAGTACAATTGCTTCTTGTTTACAGTCTTTACTCCAGCAAGTTCAAGATCAAGCGATCGAAATTCTGGTTGTTGACGACTCCACAGACGGAACTACAGAGATTGTTGCCACCCAATTTCCCACTGTAACCCTCATTCGAAGTCAGACTCAACAGTTAGTTCCGCATCTGTGGGGAGTAGGCATTCAACAAACAAAAGCTCCTATTATTGCGATTACAACGGCTCACTGTATCCCCTCTGAAAATTGGATTACTAGCATCCTTGAAACAGCCAATAGAGAGAAGACATCGGCTGGGTTTGGCGGCGCAATTTTACCACCTGATAGGCTTTCTCTAAGGGATTGGGCAGTTTACTTCACGCGATATAGTGCTTTTATACCCCCAGTAACTGTGGGAATAGCACCTGAAATTGCAGGAGACAATGCCGCTTACCGCAAAGTAGCCCTAGACCGATGCTGGAAGCAAATCGAACAAGGTTTTTGGGAAACTCTCTTTCATCATGAATTGCGACAGCATGGAGAAATACTTTATCTTTCACCAGCAATTGAAGTACGCTTGGGAGAAACAGAAAATCCTTGGCATTTCTGTCAATCTCGATTTCGACATGGACATCACTATGGTTCTACACGTCCTGAAACTTTTGGGTTAGGTAGGTTCATTCGCATT
>JAYVVP010000173.1:0-4708 GCA_043786935.1 Pseudanabaena sp.
GTGGCGCTATTAGTCTCATAGCAATTAGATCAGATATGGTGATTCTTAGAATCTTCCCACTAATATGATTGTGTGTAAATGATTCTGCATGGTTACTTACCTTAACTCTTATACCAACAACGGTACGCTCAATAACCCCGTTGGTGACAACATCATCGGTGCGGTATTCCCAGCCTCCAATTTCAGCACCAATGCCATCGGTTCGACCATTGCCTACAATGCCAGCAAAAATCTAAGCTTTGGCGGTTGGCTTGGTTTCACGACTTCCGCTATCAAGGACGCAAGTATTTCTGGCTCAGTCGAAACTTTTAACTGGATGGTTTTCTCTAACTTCCTCGACACTTTCCGTGAAGGCGACCTATTCGGTATCTATGTTGGTCAACCGCCCAAAATCACTAGCAGCAATCTCACTGGCAACATCAACTTTCCTAGCCTCTACAACGGTGGTTTAGGGACTCCAGGGGGTCAATCTGCTTCCACAACAAATGTGGAAGTCTTCTATCGCTATCCTATTTCCAAAAATATTAGCATTACCCCTGGGTTAATCTTTGTCTTTAACCCTGGGCAAACTGCAAATAGCGGTACAGTCACAATCGGCGCGCTACGAACTACTTTCTCGTTCTAGTTGCGTCTTCTTCAAGTTCTTCCTTATTACCAAACAAAAAACATGAAAGCAACAACTCTTCTTTCTTCCATCTTGGGTGCGGTTAGTGCTGTTACCTTCTCCGCACTTCCCAGCCTTGCCCAGACTACTACTGTACCAATTACTGGTGGAACTGTTACTGCCAAAATTGTAGGTGTAGCTGGTAACGTTAATACTTTTACTGGTACAGCTTTAACTTCATTGGGACCGATTAATTTCTCGTCTTTCACAGGTTCATTTCTTGGTTTTTTGATGGCTAATGCTCCTGTATCTTTCGTAGGTAGCTCTAATGGAATGATTAACACCCAGACATTTATGAATGCTACTTCATTCATTAATGGTCAATTAGTTAGTTTTTCTCCGCCTCCTAGCCCTGGTAACAATTTTACTACTAATTTGGTGGTAAATGTCAGTAGCAATAGTACTATCTTGCTTCCTACTACTCTAGTTACGTCACTTACCCTACCCCCAATTACAACCCCAATTATAACTCCAACCCCAATTACAACCCCAATTACAACCCCAACTTCTATTATCCCCCCTAACAATATTTCTAAACTTGTGGCAGATGCTAGGTCTGCTCGCAGTATTTTAGACATTCAGGCTGTACCAGATGTTGAGCAGCAAGAGTTTTTACCACCATCAGGACTTGCAGGTAGCCGCATTCATCCCGACCTCTTTGCAAAATAAAGTCCAAATTCCACAACATTCTTCACAAATAAATTTAACAGGGTAAGCGAATCACCGCTTACCCTGTTTTTTATACAATCTATGCTTCGTAATACTTACCAAATCTTTGCTTGAAATTTCTGATCATTGGCAATTTCTACCGTTTCCCCAGAAGGACGAATCACAAATAAACCCTTTTGATAAGCATAGCGATCCACACCTTGATTGATCTCAATTCCTGCGACAGCACCATAAGCGTGATAACTCTTGTAAGCAGGAAAAGCGATCTTAAAGTTTTGAAGTTTTTCAATAAATTCATCCACATCATCTTTAGAGAGTCTTGATTTGCATTCCACTAACACTACATCCGTAGTATCTACTGCCAAGATATCAATCTCCATTGCGATATCTGTTCGAGTAACACTGACTCTAGGATGCTTTTCTTTTACATCTATTCCCCGTTCCTGAAAAAGTCTAACTACAGCAGGTTCTACTAATTCCTCAACAAATCTACCCCAGCGAGTAGTCAGAGCATTAACTGCGCGAGTTGCCTCAAATACCGATCGCTTTAATTGTTCAAGACTGCGATCGCTCTGGGCTTGAGATTCTGCAAAACGACGATCGGCTTCAGCAGCACGATGATCGGCTTCAGCAGCACGATGATCGGCTTCAACACTACGGCGATCATACTCTTCACGCGATATGCGAAGCTCTTCTTGTGATGTACGAAAAAGAGCATAAATATCTTCTATGGTGACGGGTTGTTGGCTCATGACTGTTTGATTACATAATCAGCATTATTTTAGCTTTAAAATAATGGTACTGCGCTCTACATTGATAAATACTTATGGCTGTTCGTCCTCTTAAATTGCCTTTGCTAATTTGTTTGAGTTTGCTAGTAGCGATCGCCTCAGTAATGATTGGAGTATCCCAAGCCGATGCCCTGCAAACGATGCTTAAACCAAGTACACCAAAACTCGGTGATACCGTATCAGTATTAATTGCAACTAATCAAGCTTCAGGTGTACCGCCAACAGTGTCAGTTAACGATAAGCAATTTCCTGTTTTTGCGATATCCTCCAATCGCTGGCGGGCGTTTATTCCTACCACTCCACTTGATAAGGCAGGAGTGCGACAGGTGAAAGTGACGGGAGATGGTTTACAGCAAACTTTGGCAATGCAATTAGGCGATCGCCAATTTCCCACTCAAAGTATTTGGATTAATGATTCGGGTGGTGGATCGGAACCGACGGATTATGAATGGGACAAGGTTTCAGCTTTTAAAAAACTAGTTACGCCTCAGAAGCTCTGGAATGGTGCTTTTTTGCGACCCAATGAGGGCGAGATTAGTACAGTTTTTGGGGTGCAGCGCTATTACAATGGCGTATTTGCTGATGACTATTATCATCGTGGTGTGGACTATGCAGGAGATACAGGTTCATCTGTGATTGCGCCAGCATCCGGATATGTGCGCTTAGTAGGTACTGTCGCTCAGGGCTTTCTTTTGCATGGCAATACGATCGGTTTAGATCACGGTCAGGGCGTGGTAAGTATCTTCTTGCATCTCAGTAAAATCTATGTCAAAGAAGGTGATTTTGTGAAAGCTGGTCAAGTGATTGGGGCAGTTGGTGCAACAGGAGCAGTGACAGGACCGCATTTGCATTGGGGACTTTATGTCAATGGTGAAGCGATCGATCCTGTGGCGTGGCGATATGAGGCAATCGAATAAAAAATGTGCTTCCTAAGCTTGTTTTTCAAGGTTTTTCAAAGTTCGTTTTTCAAGTCAAACCAAACCACCCAAGGTAAGTCGAGAGAATTGAATTACCGAAGAATAGACAAATAGCTGCACCGATCGCTAAAAAAGGTCCAAAGGGAATTGGTTGTTGTTTACCTAACTTACTCGTAAGTATAGCGATCGCTCCGACTAGAGTGCCAATCGCTGAAGCAAGCAAAATCGTCAGCAAGATATTTTGCCAACCTAGCCACATCCCGATCATGGCTGCTAGTTTGGGGTCGCCGCCGCCCATTGCTTCTTTTTGAAGAAAGACTCTCCCAGCAATTCGCATAATATCTAATAGCCAAATACCTAGAACGGCTCCACCAACTCCAAAGATTAAGTGTCCTGCAAAATTAGTGCGATCGCCAATATTTACAAACGCTAAACTGCCTTGATAGATTAGTCCTAGTATTAAACCTGATTGAGTAAGGGAATTTGGCAATGTCATCGTATCGATATCAATTAGCGATAGCGCCAATAGCCAACTAAGAAATAACGCATAGAAGCATAATATTGGCAATCCTAGTGAAGTTCCAAAATAGGCGGCTACGCACCAAAATAGAAAGGCGGTTAGAGATTCGATTGCAGGATAGCGCCATGATACGGACGTATGGCAATAACGACATTTGCCTTTGATGAGAAACCAGCCAATCACAGGAATGTTATCGCGAGGCGCAAGTTGGCGCAGACAATGGGGACAACGCGAGGGCGGATAGAGAATTGATAAGCCCGCAGGAACACGATAGATCACTACGTTTAAGAAGCTACCAATACAGGCACCGAGCGCGATCGCAAAGCATTGCAAAAAGAGAGATTCGATTAGTAGCAAAGATTTGAGGGAAAGAATATGAAATCAATTAAATAGATCAATTAAACAAAAGATCAGCCAAATCTAGTTCAGCTAATTTTCTGTTATTAATAATGTTGTTATGTTAATAAGGCAAACATATTGTGCGGACTGTGGAGCAACCTGTACCACCAAAATCGCGACAAACATTGCGAGCAGTGCGTTCTGCTTGAACATCATCAGTTGACCAAGCTGTACCTGCTGCGCCATTACTACCTTCAGCAATTGACATACAAGCATTACGAGTCCACACTAATACTTCACAGTCTCCTGCATCAGAGCTACTTTCACATTCACTTATAGCTCTATTTTCTGCTGTCGCGCGAGTACTAAAATTCCAAGAATAGCCTTTGTCTTGAGTTGATGAAGAGCGGGCAATTGCACCATAACTTTGGGCTGCAGCTTCTAGCTCTCCGATGGAGATTGTTGGAATCACAACGGCTGCAGCGATCGCTAAAGAGTTCCAGAAATTTTTAGACATAAATAATCCTCCCTTACGCACCAGTACTATATAAAATCTGATGCTTTATATAGTAATACGCAAATCAAAGTAAGCTCAATTAGTTTGCATATTTTAAATTATGCAGAGCAAGCCTTTAAGTCTCTTTCTTATAGTTTTTATGATTTTTATGGTTTAAGATATTTGCTGATATTGATCATAGGAATTAGCAATTGCTCACAAGTATAAAAAATCCATTGGTTAAGCAACTTCGATCGCTTGGTGAAAGTGCTAAAGATCGGAAAGAACAAGGTTTGTTTTTAGTGGAAGGAA
>JAYVVP010000174.1:0-4650 GCA_043786935.1 Pseudanabaena sp.
CTACTCCCTTCCCACCCATAAATTAGACATATATTAGAACCCAGAAGACTGGAAAGTCGGCTTTTCAAGTGTCTAGTTTTTCACTGGGAAGGGAGTAAGTGAATCTCAACTTAAAAAGATCATTACAATCATCGAAGAAACACGAACCAAAATTAAAGAAGCAATCAGCCACAAATAAAAATAGATATAGAAATTTGACTATCAAATGACTATCATGAGAGCAATGAAAATCTATAATGCTATCTTGCAAACACTTTTAGCCTAGTCAGTCATAGACTCATAATCGTTGATATGTCGGTTCGATTCCGACACCTAGGATTAGATCTATTTTAAAATTACAACTTCGCCGCGATCGCTTGCCTCTCTAAATTCTTCACCAAAATCACAATTAATCAATTCACCTAACTGAATATTGCGTTCAAAATTTGGCAAAGATGGATTGATCTCTAGCGATCGCAAACATAGAGAAAGGCGGGTTATTTCGACCGCTTCTTCAGTTACATCGCAACCAAATAAATTGTGTTGCAGAATATGCGTGATTAATTCCGTTGGTGTTTTATGGATGATCGCTTCGATATTAGGTGAAGAGAACTTGGTTAACAGATAATGAATGCGTTCATGCTCAGCAATCAAGAACTCTAAAGCTGTTGCTAGAAGTACGCCTGCACCACATTTTGGGTGCAAAATCTTGATTTTCAATAAACTCTCTTGATACTCTTTGCAATATATCAAAGTATCTTGAGTGAATTTATGTTCCTTAGGAGAATTATCATTACCTAAAGATAGATGCTGCTGCAATGAGCGAATTACAGACTCACTCTGGATAATCGCTTTGCAAGGTAATTTGGGAGTGCGTCGTTTGCTGAGATTACTAAGGTCTTTGCGATATTGCGATAACTCTTTAATCGATTCCTCAAACAGAGAAGTAAGAATATGACGAGTGATGTCTTCAGAGAAGTCAAAGCGGGCAATTTCTTTAATCTGACGACATAATTCTTCACCAACAAACAAAGCACCATCAAGAATAGGATCATTCTCAAACAAACTAAATGGATAAGCATTAATGGGACTGTGATAATAAGAATTGCCATCTTGAATCCAGCGAAATATGGCTTTATAATTTTCCCAGATTGATTGTTCTATATAAGGATTAACAAATTCATAAGCATCTTTGATTAGATTTTCAGGTAATAGTTGCCGATCTTCACAACAAGCTAAAAACAAAATACGGTTTAAGAGCTTTTGAGCTTGATAAATGGCGATCGCGATCACATCTTCGACATCAATTTGCGGCTCAGAATTATGGTCTGGAGAAATGGGAACTTGCGAAAGTAATAATAGACGATAACGAAAATCTTTGATTAATTGACTGCGAATTTTATAATAGTGACTATAAAAGTTTTTGAGAACTTCAGATTCGAGTTGATGTGACTCCTCTAGCAGTTGGGTCGTGCGCGATCGCTCTTCGCTATTGGCAATTCCCCTCAAAAGAGTACGCCGCGACAATAAAAAATAAAAAGCTTTCAGTTGATCTAAATCTGCTAACGATTCCCAAGAAAATCTTTGGCAAAACAAGCTGGAGACATCGCGATGATAAAGACAGACTTCTTGATAATCTAAAACAATTAGCCACTCAGTAGTTTGATGCTGTGGCTCAGGCTTAACGATCGCGCCTTCTTCGGCTGTATTAACTCTAATTTCCGCAATCACATTTGCTGAAGTTTCTGTAAAAAAGCCCAGTGCAGAATTTGGATGCAGTTCTAATTCCCATGCTCCACCGTTTGTCTCGAATGGAGATTTATATCCCAATATATCAACGAAAATATCATGTAAAAACTGAGCTTCAGCGATCAGGTTTGACGGTTTACCATCGTTGGCAAAACATAGCCACTTATACACTATTTGAAAGCGATCGCCCAAGTCTCTGGGAAAGCCAAAAGAGCTAACCCGTCTGGCGAGTGGCTTAGGATGAAATAGAGAATAATAAGGCGATCGCTGATTCATTCATCTTTGACGACATTTTGAGCTAATTTCTTTTCGGCCTCTACTTCTGCAAATAAACTTGCACGATCTTCGGGTGACATTTCTTCTAAGCGCTTAGTCAGCACGGCTTTTTTGTAATCATCTAGCTGTTGATTGTAGGTCATGGTTTGAGTGACGGCTCGAAATACATAGGTCGAAATCCAAGCCAGCAGCACGCCTATTAAAACCACTTGACTCCAAATACCCGCATTAGTTACATCAAAGCCAGAGATGCGGAATACCCAAAATGAAACTCCACCAAATACAAAGAAAGCGACCATAATTGCTATGGCATCAATGCGGCGCATAGATTTAATCTCTAAAATATTTTTGTTTCAATGTGCGCCTCGCACACACTAAAGCTGTTTTGTTGATAATTTTAAATTTGTCGTGCGACAGGACGAAAGTTGAAAAAGGGTGAAATTAGCAACAAACCTGGGAAAAAGAAAAAGACTAAAAAACATAGAAATACTCTTTCTATGGAGCCAGTTTTGTACCAACGTTCCTTTAGATAAAACAACACTAATAATGGGATCGCTAGTAAATATGTACCTGCGATCGCGGCGTAAACAATTGGGGCAGAGAGAAGCAACGACATATTTCTAGACAGGGTTATGTAGATATATCTATAAGTAAAGATTGTAACAGTATAGTAATCGACCAAATAATAATCCACCAACTCGCAAAGTAGAAGTGGCGCTTTGTGCTGCCTCTACTTTGTGGGTTTTGAAAGAGCTGGTAAAACTTTTGTTTGATTTTAAATTGTTAGAGTGCTAATATAAGAAACGCTGAAAATTTTAACCGAATATTCCTAAGAAGAAAGACTGTGGCACCTCAACAACAAAAGATTCGGATTCGTCTCAAAGCTTTCGATCATCGCCTGCTTGACTCATCCTGCGAAAAAATCGTCGAAACTGCTAATCGTACAAACGCGGCAGCCGTTGGTCCTATTCCACTGCCAACCCGTCGTCGTATTTATTGCGTTCTCAGATCGCCTCACGTAGACAAAGACTCTCGCGAACATTTTGAAACTCGTACTCATAGTCGAATTATTGACATTTATCAACCATCTGCCAAAACTATCGATGCTCTCATGAAGCTCGACCTTGCAGCTGGTGTAGACATCGAAGTCAAACTCTAAAGTTCAATAAAAACCTAAAAAATAGAGGGAATGCTAAGCGTTCTCTCTATTTTTTAGGTTTTATTAGGTTTAAACTGTTTAAGACCTTTGCACTTAGTGGTGAGAAATGAAAATGCTCAAAAAGCTAAAAATTAAATACTTTCTTGCTGCTGCACTAGCAGCGATCGCTGCCATAGTATCTCTAACGGTTGGACAGGTTTGGATGCCTGCCGAATCTCAAAATCAGGCACAAAATCAGACTGAGAGTAAACCTGCGGAAACATCTATCAAGACGATTAGCTTGAAAAATGCGGGCTTACAATTGCAAGAGGTTGGGCAAGGAGTTTATGCACTAATTTCTAGTACCGATTTTCCTCCAGTCAGTCCTGCGGTGGCGATTTGTAATGGAGGGTTTGTTATTGGCAGTGATAGCGTTTTGGTAATCGATCCATTTCAAACGACCGAACTAGCAGAACTGATGCTCTCGACCGTAAAATCGTTGACCGACAAGCCGATCAAATATGTTTTGAATACTCATTATCACGCTGATCATACTGGGGGCAATGCTGCCTTTGTGAAGCGGGATATTCCTGTGATGGGACGCGGTGTGATTCGTGAATATATTCAAAGCGGTAAAAACAATACTCGTGGCATCACGCCTCCCAATGTGATTGTTAATAGTCAAACTGATATTTGGTTAGGCGATCGCCAAGTCCGCATCGAGCGCGTTGATGGACATTCGGCTGGCACTGATCTAGTAGCTTATATTCCTGATGCAAAGGTCTTGTTTTCAGGCGATATGGTATTTAATAAGCGCATTCCTTACACTGGTGACAGCGATATTCGACAATGGCAAGGTAGTTTGTATCGATTGATTGCTACTTTCCCTGAAGCGAAGGTTATCCCTGGGCATGGTGATGTTACTGATGTAACAGGTTTACAAGCGCAGCAAGCATATTTTAGTGGTTTAGAGCGACTAGCCTTGGAATGGAAAGGTCAAATCTTGACTAAGGAGCAAGCTCTTGAGAAATTTGCCAAAGTGCCTGATCTTTACAAGGACTATAAATTTAAAGGACTATATTCAATTAATTTAGATTCAGCTTACGAGCAGTTTACTCGTAGCGCCACTATTCCTTTGATCCCTTAAACTTCGTAAGAAATTTTGTAAAATTACAAAAAGCCTGATTTTTTGAAAAAAATCGGGTTTTTTGCGAATATTTAACCTTTGCGATCGCTATAAAAGTCCTTAAAAGACTTAATAAACTCTATAAACCCGAAAGAACTTGACAACGAAAAAAATAACGATAATACTTTCTAAATGTTCATTGTTTTTATTTTGGTGCGGGGAATTTATTTAGATGTCCATAAAGTCCAGTGTATCTAAACGTTTATTCGAGCAAAGTCATCAATACAAGCGAGAATGACTGCACTGGTGATACTGCCTTCAAAAACATAAGCCGATAAGTCATTGTTTCGATTCATCAAACCGACAACATTTAACCGCTTAC
>JAYVVP010000175.1:0-4643 GCA_043786935.1 Pseudanabaena sp.
TTTGACAACAAGCCTATCTTTAGCTTGCAGTTCGGCTCTGCAACGGTTCTTGTTGAAATACGTCCCTTTCGGCAGATAGAATCTATTATTTATATTTGGGCATACGTTGCAACCGAAGTAGAAATAAACGATGAACTATTGTTGTTCCTGCTCAAACAAAATAATGTTTTCCGCTTCGGCGGCTTTAGCATGGCTGAGGACGGCGATATAAAATTTCATGTAACTTTACTTAGTGCTTTTTGTCAAAAAAATGAGTTTCAACTTGCCTTGACCGAAGTTTTAGAAAGTGCCGATCACTATGATGATTTAATAGTTCAGCGTTGGGGTGGCAAACGTGTAGGGGACGGTTTGTTTGATGATTAGATTAATAAATTTAAACTGATATTTTGAGTAATGTTTTTACAATTATCACAATTTAAACGCGATCGCCATCCTCAACATCTTGCTGAAGTCGTCGCCACTTCAACAACTGAGTTTCTCGCTCAGTGTCTTGAGCCTAAGGATTTAGATTTTCCATTAATGCCAGCTTTTGGTAGTTGGGTAAAGTCGCAACAAGATGAGAACAGCGATATCATCTCCTATGGTGTGGTTTATCATGCAACTACTGCCCCAATCGATTCAGTCCATCGCGCTGTGGCTCTAGGACTGAGCCTCAAAGAGTTGCGCGAACAACAACCTCAGATTTTCGCTATGGTCCGTTCCGAAATTAAAGTTGTATTGGTCGGTTTTGGTTCAATTGGAAATATCTATCAACATTTACCTGCCCAACCGCCGCAAATCCATCAAGCAGTTTATGCGTGTGAACACGAAGAGATTGAGAACTTTACGAATGAGTTAAATTTTTTAAGAACTTTAGTCCAAATGACTAATGCGCCAGTTGATGAGTTGATTGCCGCCGTATTACGTAATGTCTATCAAGTCCGCAAGTGCGATCGCACTTGGCTAGTCCAAGCAGGAAGAAAGCTCAGTCTGTTATTAAAAGATGATTATGATCGCCTAGGCGCAATTTTAGCCCAAGTCCATCCTTGAAAGTAGTCATATAAATTAGCGATCGCCATATCAAACGATTGTTTAACTACATCTGCTTTTAAAGCTTTATGCCCCGAAGCTTAAGGTTCTTTGAAAAAATCATATTAAAACGTTTTTTGCAAATGGGCTATCATAATAGATTGACAGACATTTGGTGTTATTTATGAGTGCCGAAAACTTGCTGAATGATGAATACATTAGCCGTAAAGCCGAAGAATTTGCTAATAATCTCCAGAAAGCTCTGCAAAAAGCTCATAACGAAGAAGATATTAAAATTGCCGTAGAGTTACAAATTCAGCAGTTAGCCAAAGAAGCTAAAATAGAATTAGAAGCAAAATATGAGTTTACCGTAGCAAAGGGGCGCATTGACTCAGCTTACAATCGCGTATTTATAGAGTATAAAAATCCGAAAAGTAATGATCGCCTTTCTGCGAATCCCAAGGACAAAGGTAATCAGAAAGTTATTGAACAAATAAAAAGTCGCTTTGCAGGACTGAAAGAAGATTTAGGACATTCACCAGAATCATTGTTTGGAGTGGGATGTGATGGTAATTATTTCATTTTCGTGCGCTATCGTAATCATCAATGGGATGTTCAAGATCCAGTAGAAGTTAATAAATATACATCCGAAAGATTTCTGAGGGTTCTATTTAATTTAGGCATCTCAGGTAAACCTTTTGTCCCTGAATACTTAGCAAAAGATTTTGGTTCTGAAGGAACAGTTGCTCGTTCTGGTATTAAAACCCTTTATGAAACGATCTGCAATACGGACAATCCAAAAGCACAAACATTTTTTCAACAGTGGAAGATTCTCTTTGGACAGGTTTGTGGATATGATGTCAATATTCCATCGGAAAAAATAATTCAATTAGGAGAGTTTTATGGAATTGAGGGTGATCATAATACTCTAAAAGCACCTGAACTAATATTCTCTGTCCATAGTTACTATGCCCTATTCATTAAGCTATTGGCGGCTGAAATTGTTTCTCTTTCTCAAAGTTTTACGACTTCTCCTCATAAAAAGATGTTGAGGGCAGCAACATCCAAAAAATTAAAACAAGAGTTAGAAGATTTAGAATCTGGCAGTATCTTTAAGAAACTAAATATTGTCAATTTCTTAGAAGGAGATTTATTTGCTTGGTATTTATGGGCATGGAATGAGTCTATTGAAAAGCTAATTAGGGAAATGGTTAGTAAATTAGACGAATACAATCCCGCCACACTTTCAGAAGAACCCGCGAAAAGTCGTGACTTACTCAAGAAATTATATCAACAGCTTTTCCCTAAATCTCTACGCCATGATCTTGGTGAATATTACACCCCAGATTGGTTAGCAGAGCATACTCTTAACCGTTTAGAGTATGATGGCAATCCAGACCAAAGATTGCTCGATCCTTCCTGTGGTTCAGGCACATTTTTGGTGATGACTATTGCTAAGATTCGACATTTTTATGAAGAGCATAGAGAAGATTGCAATTTTGAAGAAGAAGAACTATGTCAGAAGATTCTCAATAATGTGATTGGATTTGATCTTAATCCTCTAGCGGTAATGGCAGCTAGAACTAACTATTTAGTTGCCATTCGTGACTTAATTCGTTATGTAGATAGAATTGAGATTCCTATTTATCTATGTGACTCAATTATGACTCCTTCGGAGTATGGTAGTGGTCGTCTTTTGACAGAGACTGGTTTAGCTGTAGATCAGATTGGCTCTACTAAAGAGTTAAAAACTGCGGTTGCAAATTTTTACGTTCCCACTGAAATTACTACTAGTTGTGAATTGGTGAGCAAATACGCTCAAGCTTTAGAAGATTGTGTGAAGAATGAAAATTCAGTTACGGAATTTATCGAGCATTGCCAAGATGAAGGTTTACCTATAAAAGCTCAACATGTCCATGAAGGTTTATATCGAGAACTTGTCCGACTAGATCAGGTGAATCAGAATGGAATTTGGGCAAGAATTATTAAAAATGCGTTCGCACCTCTATTTATTGGTAAAGTTGACTTTGTAATTGGCAATCCACCTTGGGTAAATTATGAACATTTACCTGCTGATTATCGTGATGCAATGGCTTCCATTTGGAATCGATATGAGCTATTTCCTAAAGGCGGATGGAAAGCTAGATTTGCTAAAGGCAATACCGATCTAGCCATGATTTTTACTTATTCAGCGATCGATAATTACTTAAAAGAAAATGGCAAATTAGGCTTTGTTTTAACTCAAAGTGTATTTCAATCTAGCTCTGCTAGTGGTTATCGTAGGTTTAAAATTCATATTAACAAGAAATTCAACATTCAATTAGTTGATGACATGAGCAGTTTTCAACCTTTTGACGGAGCAACTAATAGAACTGCAATTTTGGTTTGCACTTTAGATCGTAAAGGTACTTCTTACCCAGTTCCTTATACTGTCTGGTCTTTAAAAAATAGAATTTCTCTTTCTAGTGATAACTCACTAGAGACGGCTCTCGAAAATACACAACGTCAAGAGAAAGTAGCATACCCAATTACTGACGAACAAAGCCCTTGGATGGTTTTACCAAAAGACATTAGCAAAAAGACTATCGAAAAAATTCAGAAAGGACGACAAGAATACAAAGCTTGGAAAGGTTCAGATACTAGAGGCGGTAACGGACTATTTTGGTTACAACCACTACATAAAAAAATGAAGACAGTTATATGTAGAAACACCCCAGAATTCTCAAAGAAGAAACCTCCAGAAGTTACAGAAGCCTTTGATACAGATTTGCTTTACCCACTCTTGAAGGGTAAAGAAGTCTCAAAATGGCATACTCAACCAGAATATGCATTGCTTTATCCACATAAAGGTGATAGCGCTATACCAGAACCTGAAATGAAGCGTAAATATCCAAAGACCTATGCTTATTTTCATAAAATGCGAGAGTATTTGACAAAAAGAAAAATGTACGATCTTTCAAGAAGAGATCTAGCTTTTTATTCCTTATTTGAGACTGGAGAATTTTTAGTTAAGCCTTATAAAGTGGTGTGGAAAGAAATATCTTCATACTTTTACTGTGCAGTACAGGGGGGATTTGCCCATGAAATGTTAACTAATAAAATTGTTATTCCCGATCACAAACTTGTAATTATCCCCTTTGAAAATCTGGTAGAAGCTAATTATGTTTGCGGATGTTTAAACTCTAGTCCTGCTAGGTTTGTCGCTAGTACATATATTGTCAGTACGCAAATCTCTACTCACATTCTCGAATATATTAAAGTTCCTAAATTTAGTGAAAGTAATCCATTACATCTCCAAATTGCAGAAATATCTGAGCAATGTCATGAACAAACTAGTAATGGGAATAACGAACAAGTATTGAATTTAGAAACAGATCTAGATAGATGTGCAGCTAAGCTATGGAAACTTACTGACAGGGAGTTAAAGGCAATTCAAGATGCTTTGCTGAATTCACAGAAGTCTAAAAATAGTAAAACAAAGATTGTTGATGAAGACTACTCCCTTCCCAGTATAAGATTAGGCAGGTAGCGTAAGGAAAAAAATGGATCGATTAGAAAAGCTGAGAAACACTTTCTTAGATGAGGAAGAGTGGCAAAAGTTATGGAATAAGTATCAACAACAATACATCAGGAAA
>JAYVVP010000176.1:0-4640 GCA_043786935.1 Pseudanabaena sp.
GCCACACTAACCACATTGCCAACTAAGCTAGTCGTTCCCACTAGAGCCAATCGACCATCGGCAAGTTTAGTTTTTAGTTCTAGAGCAAGTCTTTCAGCAGTTTTTGTACCAACCCCTGGTGTTAAGCTCAATATTCGCGTGTTTCCTGAAACGATCGCTTTAACCAAATCTTGAATACCTAGACTATTCAATAACGCTAAGCCAACCTGTGTACCAATTCCAGAAACACTAATTAATTGACGAAACAATTCGCGCTCGGCAAGAGTGGCAAATCCAAACAAGACCATCTGATCTTCACGAACAATCAAATGTGTAAATATTTGCATTTGTTCACCAACAAGCGGTAACTTATTGGCGGTACTAGCTGTAATTTGAATATCGTAACCAATACCCTGCACATCAAGGGTAAGCCAATAGGAAGAAGAGTTTTTTCGAGAACTGTCTGCTATTTTACAAGCAGCGATCGCACCACGCAGATATCCAATCATCGGCGCGGTAGCGGTGGAAACTGGGGAAGTTGGACAGCCGCTAATGAAGAAACTACCTTGCGAGAGCTAGAACTGGCGATCGCTAACTGAGCAGGTTCTTCACTCTTGGAATTAGCTGGGTGAGCATTCTCATACAAAGATTGAATAAATTTAGGTACAGCTACCGTAGAAATCATTGTTGAGGTTGTTAATGCCGAAGGTGAGGAAAGCGCTGAGTCATTTGACATTATAAAATTATGATCGTTCTTAGAAATCACTTGTTGCTCTAACTGTGAATCAGCCCGTGAATCAATTTTTGAATCGGTAGAGCTATGGGTTAATTGTTTATCAAAAGACGCAATCGGTGAACCTTGAGAAGCTTTATGAGCGCGGACAATCAGGGGTGAGATTGGTTGAGTTTTGGCGGGGATCGCTAACTGGATCGGCATCTTAATTGGTTCAGGTTGCTGTGCTTCAGTGCTAAAAGCCTCTAACTCTTGAGCATTTGGCAACTCAATAGGCTGAGGCGCAGGAGCAATTTTGACAACGCTTTGCAGAGGGGAGTCAATGATCGCCTCTACGGGCAAAATTTTCTCATCAGCAAGCTTGGCGATTGACCAAGATTCTAAGGCTGACAGGGCAATATCATTGGGTGCAATATCTTTGAGCGCAGGTGAAGAAGTATCGAGACAACGTTCGAGGGCGGCTTTTAGTTGTGACGTGTGATGTTGTTGGCGCTTGAGGCGATCTCGCAACTCATCGCAATTAATATGGACATCTTGCAACTCACGCTCTAGTTGGTCGATCCGCGACTGGAGAGTTAGAGTCAAAGTCTCTTGCCGTTGGATGACTAGCTGAGAAAGTTGTAATTGTTCCTGAGCCTGTCGCAATAAAACTTGTGCTTGCTGACTACGCTCGTTACAAAACTGTAGCTCTTGCTCTAAAACTTGTCTAGGCAGGGCATTAAAAAGAGTGGTTGACTCTACGAGCATGTTTGAAGACACACTCTGAGACTGGGATTGCGGTTTTAGGAGCCGTGGATTGATGCTCTCTTGTGATGATGAATCGCCAAATCCTTCCTGACTCATGACTTACCCTTCACACCAAGAATATTATCTAGTGTCAAATCTTATCTTAAAAATTTGTTTTTTGTATCATTAATTTTTAAGAATTGAGAAAACTTCATGACAATACTGACAAGAGAAAGACAAATTATGATATTTATATCAATTGTCAAGTGCATTAGGACATAAAATTAAAAAATATAAGCTATATATCAACTATTCTGATGGTATTAGCGATCGCTATAAAATTCGCATTAAAATACAAAATGGTTACGGTTTAAAAATTTAGATACTTTTGTTCATGCCATCTCGATCAACCAATTCTTCGCGTATTTACACTTACTGGCAAAATTTTTTGCCTTGGTTAGAATCCTGCGCGATCGCCGCTTGGGGAATTACGCTCACTAAACTTTGGCTATCTGAACAACTATTTCTCTTAGTCCATCCTAACTACATTCCCTTAACTGCGACTGCTGGATTAGGACTAATGGCGATTGGCGCGATCGAAGCTTGGCGCGTATTCCAGCGGAAACGTTATGCCTATAGCTCTAAAAATCAACAGCATGTCACGCTAATCAAGCCATCTTTAAGCAGCAGCTTACTTTTGATTGTGGCAATTATTGCTTTGTTCATCAATCCTCGCCCCTTCACTAGTGAAAAAGCAATCCATCGTGGGGTAATTGATAATGTTGCTGATGCAAGAACTATTCCTAAATCATTTCGAGCTAGCAACCGCCCCGAAGAGCGGACTCTTGTAGAATGGGTTCGCACGATTAGCGCTTATCCTGAACCTGATGCTTATAAAGGGCAGAAGGTAAAACTTACAGGCTTTGTTGTCCACGCTCCCGACCAGTCTGACAATGAGTTTCTAATTACGCGCTTTGTGATCACTTGCTGCGCTGCCGATGTATATCCCGTTAGTCTTCCAATCAAAATTACCGAAAGCCGTTCCAAATATCCGCCCGATCGCTGGTTACAAATAGAAGGTCAAGCTGATGTAGAAACCACAAATGGAAAGCGCCAAGTTGTAATTGTAGCAGGTAATATTACAGCGATCGCTGAGCCTAAAAATCCTTATGATTATTAGATCTGCAAACAGGTAATATTTCACACTTGTGGGAAAGTAAATAAAATCAGTTTTACATCGTAGTGCGACATCTTTGGCGATCGAATGTGGAGAGTTTGATACTGCGAATCGACTAATTGCAACGGCTCTATCGGGCAATCCACCAGCAGAAATTGCCGAAGAATTACAAGATTTGTTTGTCCAAATTAACCTTTGCCACTATCTCCAGCGCCGAGGGTTGTCTCTAGACGAAGAAAAATTATCCAGTTTAGTTAGCTAGGTTGTTTGCTAATAGGCTTTCCTGTGAGGCTTTGAAAGTATAGGAAACCCGCAGAGGTTAGGAAGGTGAAGTAGGCGATCGCCTGTCCAAAAAACAGCTGATCGCGAAAGCCAAACAGCGCTTTGAGTAAGATTCCTGGAAATTGCTTGTCGGGGAGAATATCATGTACATCCCAAACTAAGCCACCGAGTAAACAAGAACTCATTTCTGTAGTGGAAGATGCAGGAAAACAGATGGAAGTTTGCGATAGTTCCGCAAAGGCAGCGATCGCTTTGTCGAGATGTCCGATCGCACTGATGACCAGACCCGCGACGATTAGTAATAGGAAGACTCCCATTGCTTGAAAGAAGACTTTGAGATTGATCCGAATCCCGAATTGAAAGAGCGCAATCCCGATCGCTACTGCACTAACTAAACCAGCGATCGCGCCGATGATTGGGACAAGTCCAGTTTGCAGTTTTGCTGAGATAAAAATTACTACTTCAAAACCTTCGCGCAATACTGCGATTAAAATTAGCGTAAAAACCGCCCAACCTGCATTTTTTTCATTAGCGATCGCTTTGCCGATTTGACCTTCGATTTCGCCTTTGAGAGCTTTAGCATTTTCAGTCATCCATACCAACATCCAACTCAACATAGCGATCGCGACTATACCTAAGATACCCTGCCATAATTGTCCATAAAAAGCGGCTTGAGCTTGGTCAGTGCTTTCAACTTGCTTTAAAAACCAATTCAACAATAACCCCACAGCAACACTCGCCAATACACCAATACCGATGCCGCCATATACCCAAGGATTAAGGGAACTGCGATCGGCTTTTTTGAGATATGCCATCACAATTCCGACGACAAGGGCAGCTTCGACTCCTTCTCGCAAAGTAATCGCAAAAATTGGTAATGCAGCACTAAAATCCATATTTAAGTTCTCTTATAGGTTTAAATCGATTGATGTTGATCTTTATGCAGTAACAGTTGATTTGATTAAAATACAACGCCACGATAAATTTTGGTCATTGCTAATTCGACATTGATCGACTCTAGCAAGATCGAATGCTCCAAGCCTGCAAAGTCTCTGAATAACCAGCCATTTGATTGTTTACTATAACGTTCAACAAATGGGCGCTCCTGTCTAATTAAGAGATATTCATAGAGACTAGGAATAGAGCGATACATCTCAAATTTGTCAGTACGATCATATTTCTGAGTTGATGGAGAAAGTACTTCGACAATCAGTAATGGATTTAAGATTTCATCTTCGCGCCCATCATGGAACTGCAATTGACCCTCAACAACCATTGCATCTGGATAAACTCCGCAACGATATTTAGGAATCCATATTCGTAAATCATTGTTAAATGCTTCAAAGTTCGTATCTTCTAGCTTACTATCTAAAAAATTTACTACATTTCGACCAATTCGGCTATGCGTGGCAGTTCCGCCTGTCATTGGAATAATTTCTCCATCATAATATTCACACCGTTCTTCAGAGGTTTCGGCGATCGCGCGATATTCATCAACACTGTAGCGGCGCTCAGTAGTAGCAATCATGGGCTTGTACCTACATTATCAAAAAGTATATTATCAAAATTCAATATCGCGATAAATGTCAGCGATCGGTAATTCAATATTCACTGACTCTAGAAAAATTGACTGGTCTAAACTATCAAAGTCATTGTATGTCCAACCTTGAGCTTGCTTGCTATAGCGTTCAACAAAAACTTTGTTTTGGCGAATTAATATATATTCACAAAAACTGGGAATGG
>JAYVVP010000177.1:0-12645 GCA_043786935.1 Pseudanabaena sp.
TGAATCTTGGGATAGTTTAGTCTCGTATGTTGAAAAAGTTCTTCGAGACTTTGGCTCGAATTATGTAATTAATTTTGCTTAGCTACTTATCTATTGAATTGGGTATTAACAAATTAGCAATAGCAACTACTAATTTGTTAATATCTATCGCTAATTGCTAAATATTTTTGAGCAGCTTTTTGCGTTTTTCTTCATACTCTTCGGCTGTGATCACGCCATCATCATAAAGCTTTTTGAGATGACTAAGGGCTGTCGTAGAGTCTGAGAAAGAAGCTGTAGATTGAGATAAACCACCATTAAACTTGCGGTTAAATTCTTCTTCAGACATTAAGAGGAACATAATGAACTCGAAAAATGCCGCAAATGCTGGAATCGAAGTCCAAGAAAATATTAGATA
Source organism: Pseudanabaena sp. (assembly GCA_043786935.1). Lineage (GTDB taxonomy): Bacteria > Cyanobacteriota > Cyanobacteriia > Pseudanabaenales > Pseudanabaenaceae > Pseudanabaena. The sequence goes on from JAYVVP010000177.1 coordinate 398, forward strand.
AATCAATCCCCATCCAGTTTGTCCAATATAAAATTTATGCGCTCCAAATGCTCCTAGAAAGAAACACCAAAGAATTGTATTGGTTTTACTCTTCATAACCATTCCGTTTATTTTTTTAATTTTACAACTGAGCAATATTTATAAGTTAGGACTAAGTTATTGCGCTTTATAAGTACATTGATTACTCATTATTTAAGCGTAAAGCGTTACAAATTGCACTTGGCTAAAACACATAGGGGCAAATACCATTATGTTGAACGCTTCTCTTTATTAATCTTTCCCAGATTCTTGTTCAATAGATACACAAAGACAATCCCAAGTTTGGCTTCAAGTAGGGTTACATAAATTTGTAGGTAAGGGTGACTGTCGAGATTGGCATTGAATGCAAATACTGCGATTCCAACGATCGCATAGGAGAGAAAACTAAGTTTCTTGGCTACTTGTTTGTTACTAAAAAGCGAAACTTTTTCAAACATTTGGCTTACCTTTGTCACGCTATAAACATTTATCCAGCATGATTCACTACATCGTATGGCGATCGCTGTATTTTACAACGTTTTTTAAATATTTGTAATTTGGGACGAGCATTATTTGGTACTGCTCGGATGAGCCAAAACCCTGCGAGGTTGCAAGTAGCTATAGAATAAGGAGTAACTAAGCAAGAATTGTTTTTTTGCAGGAGTTGATTTTGATTTCTTCGGCAACTTTTTCTAATACTTTAGAACGCGATCGCGAACTAGATTTATTCGCACATCGATCTCATTTTCCTGCTTTAAGGATCGAAAATCGTACTTACTTTAACTACGGTGGTCAAGGGGTAATCTGTGACGCAGCTTTAGATGCGATCGCCAAAAATTTCCACCATATTGAAACGCTTGGTTGCTTTTCTAATACCGCAGGCGATTGGATGATCGCCGAATACAACATGACTAAAGCGGTGATCGCCCAAGAATTTCAAGTAAGCCCAAACACGATCACGCTCACTGAAAATACAACGGTTGGTTGCAATATCGCACTATGGGCGCTGGATTGGCAGCAAGGTGATCGCTTGTTACTCTCAGATTGTGAACATCCAGGGATCATTGCTGGTGCAATCCAAATCCAAAAACGCTTTGGCATTGAAATAGACTATTTCCCTTTAACTAATACTCGTAATGCCAGTGTTATAAATAGCGAGGCAGTTGTAGAGTTGCTAGTGCAGCACTTACAGCCCAAAACCCGCCTAGTAATGCTCAGCCATATTTGCTGGAATACAGGACAGGTTTTACCTTTAAAGGCGATCGCCACTGCTTGTCATGAGCGCGATGTTTTGGTAGCCGTGGATGCTGCTCAATCAGTGGGTGTTTTACCGCTAAATCTTGCGGATATCGCTGCGGATTTTTATGCTTTTACCACTCATAAGTGGTGGTGTGCGCCGCTCGGATTAGGAGCCTTATATATTCGCCCCGAAATTTTTGATCAAATTGAGCCTGTATTTGTGGGATGGCGAGGACTGACTGGTAAAACACCAATTCCCCAATGGCGAGAAGATGGCGCTAAATTTGAGGTGGCAAGCTCTACTTACGCTCTTTATGAAGCAATGCGAATTGCGATCGCTGTTGCCAATAGTTGGGGGACCCAAGAGCAGCGACATGAAAGGATCTGCCAATTAAGTCGAGTACTATGGGAAAAGCTAAATGCTTTGCCACATATTGATTGTATTCGGCAAGTTACACCAGAGTCGGGATTAGTTTCATTTAAGATTGTTAAAGAATTATCTAAAAGTGCGATCGCTCAAGATTCCCATGCCATCATCGCCAAACAATTAGAATCTGAACATCAAATTTTTATCCGTGCGCTTCCCGATCCCGATTGCTTGAGGGCTTCTATTCACTATCTCACTTCTACTTCTGATATTGAGCGCCTCGTTTACATCATCGAAACTATGGCTTAAAGATTCCTTCTCAATTATCTTCTAAACTTTCAATTTACTATTTTAATAATTCTTTCGCTATGTCTCTATTTTCACAATCTCCTAAACAAATTCCCAACAAAGAGAACAATTCTTTATCGCGATCGCAAGTTCTAATTGCGCTGGCAGTTACAGCGATCGTCTTTCTGGTGATTTCCAAAGGCTGGGTTTACCTGACAGGTATACAAATGATTGCGCTTTACTGGCAACCAGAGCATGGGGCGATCGGGGTAGGGATTGGTGTGGGCGTAGCTTTACTAAGTAGTTTAATTTATGAAGTGTGGGAAAGCTATCGCATTGCTGCCCAAGAATATTTAGAAATGGTACTCAAACCATTAAAGCCAGTCGATCTGATCTGGTTGGGGTTATTGCCAGGGCTAAGCGAAGAAATGCTATTTCGCGGTGTTGCTTTACCTGCGCTCGGCATGAATGGAATTGCTTTAATCATCTCCAGTGTCGTATTTGGGGCGCTACACATGGCAAGTGCTAAGCATTTGTCCTATACAGTTTGGGCGATCGCGGTTGGCATGATGCTCGGCGCAGTCACGATGTATACTGGCAATCTTTTATCAGCGATCGTTGCTCACGTTCTCACAAATTCTCTTTCAGGAGTCATCTGGAAATGGAAACAGTCTAAAGTTGCCTAATTTGAAAAACCTATCTTAATGTTATAGGGGCAATTCATGAATTGCCCCTACGTTTTGTGCCTTTGTGTAAGTCCTATCTCAAATAGTTTCTAAACTAAGGCAACTTCTTGCACTTCTTTATTTGGTAGCGGCTTAGTTAGTAGCGATCGCTTAGGAGTTGGCAATCCTACCATCTCTGCATTGCTAGCTCCAGGTGGAACCATTGGATAACAGTTCTCATCACGCTTGACGCGGAAATCAGCAAACACGGGGCCATCATAAGCCAGGATTTCTGCAACCGCAGATTTGAGATCACTTGGGTCAACCACTTTCAGACCCTTGATGCCATAGGCTTCGGCAAGCTTTACAAAGTCTGGCATTCCCACTTCCATATTGGAAGAAGAATAGCGCTCATCATAAAAGCTCTCTTGCCACTGGCGAACCATACCCTGCCAACCATTATTAACAATGATTACTTTGACATTGATGCCATACTGCGCCAATGTTCCTAGTTCCTGAATATTCATCTGAATACTAGCGTCGCCGCTAATGCAAATAACTTGCTCGTCTGGCAATCCAACCTTCGCACCCATCGCCGCAGGCATTCCATAACCCATCGTGCCAAGTCCAGCACTAGAAATCCATTTTCTGGGGCCAGTTTTGATCAATTGGGCTGACCACATTTGATGTTGACCTACATCAGTAGCAAAATAGGCTTCAGGCGCTTGTTTGCCAAATTCGTAAATTACTTGCTGCGGCGAAAGCACATTGTCATAGGTAGGCACATCAAGTGGATAATCTTCTTTCCACTCATCAATTTGAGCAAGCCAAGATTTGGTTTGAATATTTTCTTCGTAGCTAGTAGCTTCGAGAATTGCTTGCAAAACTTCTTTCACGTCACCAATTATTGGTACTTCAGGCTTACGATTTTTACCAACTTCCGCAGGATCGATGTCAATGTGAATAACTTTAGCCGTTGGCGCAAACTTATCAAGACGACCCGTTACGCGATCATCAAATCTTGCACCGACAGCAATCAATAAATCACAACTTTGTACAGCAAAATTGGCATAAGCTGTGCCATGCATTCCCAACATGCCGAGAGCAAGGTAGTTATTCTCGTCATAAGCACCTTTACCCATCAGGGTAGTGGTCACAGGCAATTGAAAGCGTTTTGATAATGCGGCAATTTCGGGATGTGCATCAGCAAGTACCGCACCGCCACCAGCATATAGTAATGGTCTTTTTGCCTGACGAATTAGAGCGATCGCCGCCGCAATTTGATGCAAATGTCCTTTGACCTTAGGTTGATAACCAGGAAGATCAATCTGCACATCAGGATTATAGTCAAACTCTTGTTGCCCAATATCTTTAGGAATATCAACTAATACGGGCCCTGGGCGACCAGTACCTGCAATATAAAAAGCCTCAGCGACAATCCTTGCAATATCTTCAGGCTTACGAATCACATAGGAATGTTTAACAATCGGTAGAGTAATCCCCCAAATATCTGTCTCTTGAAACGCATCAGTACCGATCGCATACGAAGGTACTTGCCCCGTAATGACTACCATCGGGATCGAGTCCATTTGGGCTGTAGCAATACCAGTTACCAGATTGGTTGCGCCTGGACCAGAAGTCGCCACACATACTCCCACCTGTCCAGTTGCGCGGGCATATCCATCGGCAGCATGGACGGCTCCCTGCTCATGACGCACGAGATAATGCTTAATCTCGCCTCTTGACTCAGCCTGATAAATCTCGTCATACACTGGCAGAATTGCTCCACCTGGGTAGCCGAAAATATGTTTTACACCCTGTCGTCTCACACTATCGATGAGAGCAAATGCACCCGTTGTTCGCAAAGTAGCCTCCTCTGGACTCGTAACTAAATTATGTTCGCAATTCAATATCAGACCTGATTTTCGAGTTTTTAAATCCTAAAAGCTCAAAAAATAATTTCATCATCAGAACTTCTATAGCAAGATACTTTTTACTTGCTTCACTACGAACGATTGGTTTGTAGCAAGTACCTAAAGTTCTATAATTTGTATCGATAATAACATAGACAAGCTGACGCAAAGCTGCTAGGTGTTCCTATGTGTTTCAGTGATTGCCAACTAAGTTAAGACCAAGAAACTAGAAAAAAGGAGCCGCGCTATGTATCGACTGCTATTTCTGAATTTAATATATTTTGCGATCGCTATATTTAATAAAAAGTTTACATTTGTTCCCAAAGAGATCTTTACGCTACAGAATGATGACAAGTCACATTTGAAAATATAATAAATTTGTGTTCTCTTGTCATATACCATCTCATGAGTAAAGATTTAGAAAAAGATATTCCAGTAAATATCTATCGTCCAGCCAATCCGTTTACCGCAAAATGTATTTCTAATGAGGTGCTAGTCAGACCAGGAGCGGCTGGAGATACTCGTCATATAAAGATTGACATTGCGGGAGGTGACCTTCGTTATTTAGAAGGTCAAAGTATTGGTGTTGTTCCCCCCGGCGAAGATAAAAATGGTAAGCCAAATAAACTTCGTCTCTATTCGATCGCTTCAACCCGCCTTGGTGACGATCTTGATAGCAAGACATTATCTCTAAGCATTAAACGTTTAGAGTATCAAAACGAAGCAGGTGAAACTGTCAAAGGCGTATGCTCCAACTTCTTGACCGATCTTAAATCTGGAGATGAGGTGAGGTTGACAGGGCCTGTTGGAAAGGAAATGTTACTACCAGAAGATCCTAATGCAACCGTAATTATGATTGCGACTGGTACTGGTATTGCCCCTTTCCGTGCATTTCTATGGCGGATGTTTAAAGAAAAGCATGAAGATTATAAATTTAATGGTTTAGCTTGGCTCTTTTTTGGTGTACCCACCGATACGACCGTGCTTTACAAACCTGATCTTGAATGGCTAGCGTATAAGCATCCGCGTAACTTCCGCTACGATGTAGCGATCAGTCGTGAGCAGAAGAATGCTGAAGGTGAAAAGATGTATATCCAAAACCGTATGGCTGAGTATGCTGACGAGTTGTGGGAGGTGCTGCAAAAGCCTACCACTCACACTTATATGTGTGGTTTGCGTGGGATGGAAGACGGTATTTCTGGGTTTATGACCAAAACGGCTGAAAAAAATGGTGCTGTTTGGAAAGACTTCGAGAAGCAAATGAAGCGTGACGGTCGTTGGCACATTGAGACTTATTAAAGCTATCAAAATTTATTAGATTTGATAAATGTAAGCGCTATACGCGCCATGTCTTCTGAATAGGGGCGGTCTTTGGACCGCCTCTATTGTTATATAATTGAGCGGTTAAGTCTGTTGCCGAGGGCATAAAAGTGGAATTGCTCTGGCTGCTTGTGGGAATTGGAATTGGCGCGATCGCAACCAGTGCTTGCTGGTTTAGCTGGAATTATGCTAAACATCGCCGCAATCGTAAATTTCACAAGCGATCGCGACATGTGTTTAAAGCCAGATCGCTGCATAGTTTAAAATCTTGGGCGCAAAATATTCAACAAAATTATCGCGAGCAACTTGAAGTAAATGTAGAAATAGACCATATAGTTGAGCGTCAATTATGCGAAAAAATTGTCGAATCGGCTCCCCTTGGTTATATCCAAGTTGATCGAGATAATCGTTTATCTATATGTAATCAACGGGCGGCGACCATGATGGGTATTGTCAACCACCAACAAGGGTTACTTCGCAAACCATTTTTGCTGCAACTAATTCGCTCCTATGAACTCGATCATTTAGTCGAAAAAACCCGCTCAGATAATATCGGATCTAAAATTGATTGGGTATTTCATCCTGCTATTTCTGACCCTGTTAATCCAGTGCCGCAACAAAGCCGACCAATCCGCGCTCACAGTATCTATCTTGACAACGATCAAGTTGGGATCTTTTTGGAAGATCGTCAAGAAGCGATCGCGATCGTCCAACAACGCGATCGCTGGACATCAGATGTCGCTCATGAGTTAAAAACACCCTTAACGGCGATCCGTCTAGTTGCCGAAACTCTCGAATCCCGTGTCGATCCATCGGCACAAATTTGGATCGAACGTCTACTCAGCGAAATAGATCGAATTACCAATCTTGTTAAAGACTTGCTCGATCTAGGACAAATGGATGTAGGGATTGAGCCAGTTTTGAATTTAAGCGATGTAAATATAGCGGCGTTGGTGCGCTCAGTGTGGACAACTCTAGAACCACTCGCTAATCGTAAAAAAATTAGCCTTAATTATATTGGCGATCCACAATTAACTTTACAGATTGATGAGTCTCGCATTTATCGACTTTTGCTCAATTTATTAGACAACAGTATCAAGCATAGTCCAGCGCTCCAGTCGATTACGATCAGAAGCAGTGTCGTAAATTCTAGCCTCCAAATAGAAACAATTGACGCAGGAGAAGGATTTCCTGAAGAGTCTTTACCGTATATTTTTGATCGCTTTTATCAAATAGATCCATCGCGTACTAAGTCGGGAGCAGACCGAGGTGGCAGTGGACTGGGACTCGCGATCGCACATCAAATCGTCTTGTTACATAAAGGCGCGATCGCTGCTAAAAATCATCCTGAGACTGGGGGTGCATGGATTACTATCGCGCTACCATATCAAAATCATACAGCTAAAAACTCGCAAGTCTCTGAACTTACCCGTACATAAATCATGAGTGCAGAAAAACTTCTGAAAGACTATGCTTCGGGGCGGCGCGACTTTGCCAGCATAAGCCTAGCCAATGCCAATCTGTTTAATAGTGATTTGATCGGCATTAACTTAACCAAAGCTGATCTCAGACGCACCAATCTAGTCTTTGCTTACTTAAACAAAGTCACTTTTAATAACGCCAACATGACAGGTGCAAAGCTAGGTGGGGCGACTCTTAACCAAGCGATCATGATGAATGCCAACCTTACCGAAGCAGATTTGCATGGAGCCATGTTGCAACGGGCTAATTTATTTGGGGCAAATTTGTCACTCGCTAACTTAATGGATGCCAACCTTAGTGAAGCAGACCTCCGCAGTGTCAATCTACGCGGTGCAAATTTACGGTGCGCGATCTTGAGTGCGGCTCTAATGCGTGAAGAGCGTGGTTATCCACCTACAACCATGAGTGGCGCAAATTTACGAAAAGCGGACTTGCGAGGAGCTAACCTGAGTGGAGCCGATCTGACTGGGGTAGACTTATCTGGCGCAAATCTTAGCGAAGCGACTCTCTCCAGAGTCAATTTACAAGGAGCAAATCTTAGTGGCGCGATCGCGATCGGGGCGATTTTTATAGAATCAAATCTCAGCAATGCCAACCTTACAGAAGCCAATTTTAAAGGAGCCAATTTAAGTAAGGTAGAACTCAAAAATGCTAACCTACGTCAAGCAAACTTATTTGGAGCCAACTTAACTAAAGCCAATGTTAGTATGGCAACTTTGAGTAGTGCAGAATTGATTCAGGCGACGCTAACAGGCTGTGACTTTTCGCGATCGCTATTAGACAAAGCAAATCTTAGTCAGGCAAGTCTAGTTGACGCTTATTTAGTAAGGTCCAATCTAGATGGAGCTGATTTTAGTGATGCCGTTTTGACCAGAGCCGAACTTAGTGGAGCCAGCACCATTGATACAATCTTTAAAGGTGCAACCATGCCCGATGGCAAAACTTATTCATAATCTAAAATCCCGCTATCTTTAGCAATATCAACAAAAAGTTTATGGAAGATTTAAATCTTCTTGAGGAAGTTATCGATAGCTTGGAGCAAGACAGCAATGTACTTCGCATCAAACGACTTATCCTTTTTACTTGTCACGAAACTTGGTCAAATGATGTCAACGAAGTCAAATCGTTGCATATGCGTCAGCTTGTCTGCGAATTGATGATCATGTTTCCTGATTTAAATATGCTCAAACACAAGTTAAACAGTCAAGTTAAACAACTTAGCAAACAATCAGACTATCTGTTAGCTGCTGACAATATTATTGATAGTATTGGCTTCCTCTATACTTTGCGCGATGAAGGCAGGCTTCCCAACAGTTTTTTAAACCCACCGCCTTCTCCTGCGATCATTTCAAAAAATGGCTCTCTTGCCTCTAGCCATGATTTACCTGAGAAAAATGATCATGACATTATTCCGCATCGACAGAATCTGCAATATTTAACTAATTTATTTGATTTACGAATCGCTATTTCTCGAAATGTCAGCCCCCTCCATGCCAAAATCCTATTGTTTTCTAGCTTAAATTATCGGTTTAGCCCTCAAGAGCGAGATTGGTCAGCCCTCTATACCTACGATCTTGATGATTTGATGCAGCTTATATTTGAAAACTATGAGACATTTGATGCTCTAGAAAAACAGTTAACTCAAGTTAGCCTAACTCTAGATCAACCAGAAGATGCTAAACGCGCTTCAGCCGTGATTTTACAATCACTAAAACCTTTCTATTAAGAATATATATTAAAAATATAAAAACTTAGAAAGTACTCCAAAGCGCCACTTTCTAAGTTTGGTGATTTATTGTCGCGTAAATCAAGATAAGCTTCTAAAGACTTTGATCTTCTCATTTGTTAAAAGCCTTAAGAAATATAGCTTTTAACAAATGATTTGGACTCTACTGATTTGACAATCGCTATAGAGAATGCAATGGCAGCTACTTCTTCTCGGCAACCGAAAATTATTGTTCTTGATGACGATCCGACAGGTTCGCAAACTGTGCATAGCTGTCTATTGTTGACTCAATGGGATGAACAAACCTTGCGACTCGGACTTGTCGATGCTTCACCGATTATGTTTGTGCTGACAAATACGCGATCGCTTACGCCTGAAGCTGCCGCCCAAGTAACTCGCGAAGTCTGTCGCAATCTTAAGGTGGCGATTAAAGCTGAGAACGTTCAAGATTTTATGATCGTTAGTCGCTCCGACTCGACCCTGCGTGGTCACTATCCAATCGAGACGGATGCGATCGCCGAAGAGTTAGGTGATTTTGACGCACATTTTTTAGTGCCAGCATTTTTTGAAGGCGGTCGCTTTACTAAATCAAGTGTGCATTATCTGGTTGTCAACGGTGTGCCAACGCCTGTCCATGAAACGGAATTTGCTAAAGATTCTGTGTTTGGATATCAGCATAGCTACTTACCTGATTATGTCGAAGAAAAAACTAAGGGCAAAATCCCTGCGGCAAAGGTAGAGCGATTTTTGTTAGGGGATATTCGGGCAGGAAGCAGGCAGCGTTTAGGAAGGCTGCATAACAATCAATGTGCCGTTGTCGATGCTGAGAACCAAGCCGATCTCAATCAATTTGCGGCTGACATTTTAGCGATCGCTGCTACTGGTAAGCGCTTTTTATTCCGTAGTGCTGCGAGTTTGCTGACCGCCCTTGCTAAATTACCGCCTCAGCCGATTCCTGCTGAAGAAATGTCGAAATATATGCGATCGCCTAAAGCTGGTGTAGCGATCGTTGGCTCTCATGTCCAAAAAACTACTGAGCAACTAGAAAATTTACTCAAAGCGCCCAACACGGTTCCTGTTGAGATCGATGTCTCGCGTCTATTGATAGATACCGTTACTCAGTCAGAAATTCTTAAACAAGAGGCTTTAACTCAAGTTCAGCAAGCCCATGATGCAGGCAAAACTGCGGTGGTGTTTACCAGTCGCAAAGAGTTGGAATTTGCTGACATTGCCAGTCGTCTTGCCTTTGGTCAATCAGTCTCAGCCCTATTAATGGCGATCGTGCAAGGATTACCTGCTGATATTGGATTTTTAATTAGTAAAGGTGGAATTACATCTAACGATGTTTTAAGCACTGGGCTAAATTTGCTAACTGCGAGGCTGTTAGGTCAGATTCTAGCGGGTTGTTCTGTGGTGCGTACTCCCGAAGATCATCCGCGTTTCCCCGATTTACCCGTGGTCTTGTTCCCTGGAAATGTTGGTGATGCAGATGCATTGGTCACTGTTTACACAAGACTAGCGATCGGGATTGAATAAATTTTCGCTGTTTAAATTTGCACTATCCAAATTCGCATTCCCTAAATTTGCATCAGTGAGATTCGCATTTTTGAGATTGGCGTAACGCAGATCACAGTCAGAACAGTTTGCCCCTGTTAAATCCGCCCCTTGCAGATCAGCAAATTCAAGATGGACATTGCTTAAATTTGCACCGCGTAAATTAGCATTTTGTAAACTTGCGCCTTTCAAAATTGCTCCACTTAAATCAGCCCCTCCCAGATTAGACCCTCTTAAATTTGCATTACTCAAGTCAGCGTTAGTTAAATTTGTAAATACAAGGCTGGAACGCTCTAAATTTACACCTTGTAAATTAGCCCCACTTAAATCGGTCAAGTCAAGATCAGCATCTTGCAGATCAGAGTTTGTTAAATTAATTTTTGGCAGCTTGCAGCAAGATAATTTCAGTCCAGAAAAATCTTCAGAGCCAAAATCCTTTCGCCCCATTTCATACATTTTTTTGATTGCCATGCCCATGGCTAGAGCATTAGTTGCAGGAATATGTGCTTTAGGATTTTGTATGGACATCATAGCGATCGCTTTCTAGCTGAGACATTTATATGTCTATAGATATTTCAATAAATATAAAGCGATCGCCCTAGATTACACTTCACCCTATCGGATTGCATGGCAAGAGAGAGCGTTCCCAAGCTCCAAGATTATTGTTAAAATGATTAGAGTAAGTGGCGTAAAGTGCCGCTTATACTAAGATTTATTTGCAATGGAGCTAAACTAATGTCAAAAGAACAAAAGGGCAATAAAGAAACTAAGAAGCCTAAGAAAGACCCTTCTGAAAAGAAGGAAAAGAAAGATCCTAAAAGATACGATTGATTGACAAAGATCAGGAATTAAAACCTTAAAAGGAGAGATGGCGCTAAGCGTTGTCTCTCCTTTTTGAGTATAAGCATTATGATAATTGTTATAGATTATCGAAAAACTGTAATGTCAACCGAAGCTCTGCACAAAAAAAACAATCAAGATTTTGCAGAATATGAACCGCAAGTATTGCAACGAGCAGAAAAAGCTTTACGTTGTTCATTTTTTACCGTGAAGTTGTTTGCTGACATGGCATTACAAGGCGTAAACTTACGGGTAATCGCTGGTAATGATGGCTTTAAAAATCAATATTTGACCAAGCCAACTAATTTAGTCATTACCGAAAATTCTTTGTTATGGTTAATCCAAGTCGGAATATTACGCCGTGAGGTTGATGGGCAAGGCATTACCGATAGTTTCCGTCTCACGCCGATGGGACATTTGTTATTAGATAAATGGCGATCGCAATCAAGATTTTCTACAGCGAGTATGTGTGATCGCTTGCAAAATTTTTGGGCGCAAATTCAAATATCACGGTTTCTTTAGAATCCAGAAAAATAAAAGTGCTGATAAAAAAGCTGCATAAGTGCGGTTTCTTGTTTTTTAGATAATGGAACAAAAAACGAATTAAATCGTCCTAATTAAAGCGACTTTTTACTTGTGTCGCGCTGTCATGTGCGCTTTCATAGTTACGTGTCAGCTCAATTTAAGTTTGCCTCTAGCAAATCACGAATTACATCAAGCTAGGAATAAATCAAGATGAATATTTTTCGTAAAAATCTCCGTACCTTTCACAGAACTTCCTTATCTATTTTGGCAGCGACTTTAACTGCTGCACCTTTTCTTGCAACCTTGGAAGC
>JAYVVP010000178.1:0-12640 GCA_043786935.1 Pseudanabaena sp.
GTTGGGCTTTCTTGGTCACAGTTGTTTTCTATTCGATATGTCTTTTAACTGGCTTCAAATATACTTTTTTGTGTCTCACTTGACGGAACCAGTACCCGCCGATCAATTTTTGACGTATTTACATGATTCATTCCCTCAAGAGATTAGGCAAGTTCTCCAGACTCAGGCAAGTGATTTGAAAAAGCCACTCATGTCGGTTATAGACTTACTCAATGTTTTAAAAACTTCTGTGCCAAACTTTGTAAGCAGGCTTAACTAAAAACTCTTAATAAAAATATTCCCTTTCGGATGGCAGACTATCGACTAAGCCTATATCGCAAATTCCCTGAAAAGCAGACCCATCAATTCGTTATCTACCTCACCCCCAGCCAATCACCACTAGTCCATGAAACCACATTCACCCTTAGAGAGCTAAACCATCGCTTCAACGTCATCCGACTATGGGAGCAACCTACAGAAATATTTCAGCAATACCAAGGATTATTACCCTTTGCCACCCTATCTCAGACTAACAACCCCGAAGAGACCTTAAGACAAGTCGCCAAACAAATTGAAAATATTGCCGATAAACAAGTACAAAGGAACGTAGCTGCCTCGACGCTATGATATCTGGCATAGCCCTAAGCAAAGAAATCATCCAAAGATTACTCGGGAGCGAAATCATGAAAGAATCAGTAATTTATCAAGAAATCTTACTAGAAGGCATGGCTAAAGGTGAGGCTAAGGGACTGGCTAAAGCAACTAATCAAATAGCTCTTAATATGTTGCGTTCCAACATTTCTATAGATTTAGTTGCTCAGTTCACAGGGCTAACTCTCCAACAAATCGAAAAATTACAAAAACTTGCGGCAAAACAAGCCCAAACGCCAAAATCGCCACGTACAAAGCGCTCATCAAAGCCTTAGCTTTTACCAAAAAAGCGATCGCCTCTTTATAAACCCTTTTTATGAACCAAATGCTTGAAGCTGCCTATCTATAAAGCTAAGACAGATTTCGTAAAAGTCATGAAATACTAATAAGTAACCTAAATCGCTCATCTATTGGTGTATTTGAAGTTGTAAGGTTAATCAAAGTATTTTTAGAGTAGTCGAGGCGTTAAATGTTAACAGACAGCGATCGCGTTCAGGTTTTAAGTGAAGCTTTGCCCTACATGCAGCAATTTGCAGGGCGCACCATTGTCGTCAAATACGGTGGCGCAGCGATGAAAGAGGAAAGCCTGCGACAGGACGTGATCCGCGATGTGGTTACGATGTCATTTATGGGATTGCGACCAGTGCTAGTACATGGCGGCGGTCCTGAAATTAATACATGGCTAACTAAGCTGAACATCAAGCCCCAGTTTATTGATGGTTTGCGAGTCACCGATGCCGCGACTATGGAAGTTGTGGAAATGGTCTTAGTTGGGCGCGTCAATAAGCAAATTGTGGAAATGATCAACCTTGCAGGTGGCTCTGCGGTTGGACTATGTGGCAAAGATGGCAACCTGATCCGCGCTCGTCCTCAAGGAAATGATGCGATCGGCTTTGTGGGAGAGGTTAACCACATCAATATTAATCTGCTCTCGACTTTGCTCGAAGCTGGACATATCCCTGTCGTGTCGAGTGTGGCAAGCGACGAAACAGGGCAGTCTTATAACATCAATGCCGATACAGTCGCAGGGGAACTTGCAGCAGCACTCGGAGCCGAAAAAATGATTTTGCTTACTGACATTGCGGGAATTTTACACAACTATAAAGATCCCAGCACTCTTTATCGCAGTCTCACGATCCAAAAAGCTAGAGAGCTGGTTGCCCAAGGAGTTGTGACTGGTGGCATGATCCCTAAGGTGCAATGTTGTGTACGATCGCTAGCTCAAGGTGTAAAGGCGGCGCATATTGTGGATGGTCGAGTACCACATTCACTACTGCTGGAAATCTTTACCAATAGCGGCGTTGGCTCAATGATCGTTGCTTCAGAGAATTATTTGTAGAAGATAGTGATCGATAGACGATCACTATCTTTTAATCTGCTTTGAGCGAAGCATTATGGCGATCGCTGTAGTATGAAATTATGGATGAAGATGATTTTGACACTTCTGATAATCAAAGACTTACGGCGGATCGTTCCTCAGACATTTACGATTCGTCAACACCTAAATCCTCAAGAAGATTAAGGTTTCCAAGGTTTAACAGGCTTAATTCAAATTGGCGTTTACCAAAGATTGGCTTACCAAGATTTAGGTCAGGTCCTGTAAATGTATCTGATCAAAGAGGTGAGTTTTTGTGGTTTTGGCTGATAACTATTTTTATTAGTTATATATTTATTGGCTATTTTTTGTCAGTGTTGCTGACGATCCCAGTCCGCAAAAATCTCGCGATCGCAGGTTTTATAACAGTCGCATTATTACCCACTATTACCGCTTTCGCTGACTATGCTTTAGTAAAGTGGGGATATTTAATAAGCAGTGTTTTGATTGTGGGAGGGTTAATTTTTGTAGCCAAGGTTCCCTTTCATTTCGTGTTTTTGGCATTCATGGCAGGGCTTGGGATTACCGCGATCGCCATAGTTGGTGAATTTTTAATTAAGCAAAACCGTAAATTTTTTGTAACGATCATCATACTTACACTGCCTTGTTTGCTGGGGCTAGTGGCGGGATGGCAAATATGGCAATTAGTAGCAACAAAATTTAGTTAAATAAATTAGTTGAATAAAAAAGACGCGCAATGCACGTCTTTTCTATTTGAGTTAGTTTTAAGTTATTCTTCGCCTTCTTCTGCCGACTCTTCAGCCATTGGATAGACAAACCCATCATTTTTGCCTGATAGGATTGACTTACCAAGCGAGATTGCTTTTTGAGCATGAACTGCTGCTTTGTGCTTCCATACTGCTTTACGGATATTTCGCTTAGATTTAGATGTGCGTTTCTTAGGAACTGCCATTACGTTATCTCTATTATGATTTTATGATTTCCGATTGGAAATTTTTTGACAATCTCTCTATCATATAGCAAAAATACAGGGCTATCCAAAGCGTGTACCGCTATTTTTGCTATAACATCAATCTAATACCTGCTGCCTATTTGCAAAGCTATGCCCGAAGCCAAATTTTCCTTCGCCGAACATTATCATGAACGTACTAAGTATGATCCTGCAACTATTGCTAGTAAGAGTCAGGGCTTAGATTGGAATACACAGCCATCGCCTTACAAGGACTATAAAATTGGCACAGTTTACGATCTCAAACCCTATCTCACTGAAAATATTCAGTCTGAGCGCGATGGATTATTGGCGAGTCGTTGGCGGCGGCTTTCGCGGTTGTTATTTTGCAGTTATGGTTTGACGGCCCGAGTACCGACCGTAACGGGGGACACTTTTTACTTACGCGCTGCACCATCAGCAGGCGGCTTATATCCTGCGGAACTATATTTGATTTCGGCTGGTACACCGCTTTTGTCAGCAGGAATCTACAACTATCAAGTGCGAACTCATAGCTTGATTCATTTTTGGCAAGATAATAATGTGTGGTCAGGGTTAGAGCAGGCTTGTTTTGCACATCCTGCTTTACAAAATACCCGCATGGCGATCGCGATTACTGCTGTATTTCATCGATC
This sequence comes from Pseudanabaena sp., assembly GCA_043786935.1. GTDB lineage: Bacteria > Cyanobacteriota > Cyanobacteriia > Pseudanabaenales > Pseudanabaenaceae > Pseudanabaena. The sequence continues at coordinate 3,590 of JAYVVP010000178.1, forward strand.
TGCATGGCGCTATCAAGATCGTGCTTATCGCCGCATTTTTCTGGATACTGGACATTTGCTAGGAAATATCGATCTAGCAAGTGCAATCGAGGATTATCAAGTATCTCTAATCGGTGGGTTTGCTGATCAGTCAGTAAATGAACTTTTATTCTTAGATAAACAAGTGGAAGGGGTGATCGCAGTTTTGCCAGTTCTTGATTTGCAAGATGAAGAACGCACGGGTAAAAGTCAAGAATCGCGAGAACCTATGCAGCGATCGCAAGGTATTTCTAGGGGACTAATGACAGCCTTACCATCGGTAACTGCCCTTAACTATCCCAAGCTACCCGATGGTGAGCTATTAGGATATTTACATGAAGCTACCCAGATTATCGAGAAGCCCAATATTAAGATGCTTTTGGCGCAGGTAGGTCAGCAAGACGACGCTAACCAAGCCACCGATCAAGATCTCGATAAGTACAATTTTCCATTTTGTACAAAAGTCAGTACAGTAACTGAAAGCATTCACTGGGGCGATGATCTGGAATTATTGGAGAATACGATCTTACAAAGGCGATCAACTCGTGAATATAGTGGGGTGAAGTTAGAGTTAGCGGAACTAAAAGCCATTCTCGATTTTACTTATCAGCCGCAACACTATACCGATCAGGGACTAGACGGCAATCCTGATTATTTCGATTTTAGTTTGATCGAGACTTTTGTGGCAGTTACAGGCGTAGAAAATTTAGAAGAAGGATGTTATTACTACGCTCCCAAATCTCAAGAGTTACGCCAAATTCGCTTTAAAAATTTCCGCGATGAGTTGCATTACCTCTGCCTCGGTCAAGAACTAGGTCGCGATGCTGGCGCTGTAATTTTTCACACTGCCGATCTTCAAAAAGCAATCGAAAAATATGGCGATCGCGCTTATCGTTATTTACATATGGATGCTGGACATTTAGGGCAACGCTTGAACCTTGCCGCGATCGGTTTAGGTATCGGAGTAAGTGGGATTGCTGGTTTTTTTGATGATTTAGTCAATGAGGTTCTTGGTATCCCTAGTGCAGAGGCAGTTTTATATATCACGACCTTAGGTCGACTACGTTAGGCAAATATTTAAGAAAAGCCAAAAACAAAAATAGCGGGCATCGCTAAGTTTTAGTTAGCAATCCACGCTATAGAGGAATTATCCGAGACATTTCAACAGGTTAGCGATAAAAAATTAAGTCAACATCAGCAAAATTGCTTGATTTAGATTAAAACTATAAAAATTTAAGATTTACTTAATATTAGAGGTTTTGAGTTTACTATCCTAAGCTCAAATTTAAAAATACAAAATGCCTTAAAGAATTAATAGGTATAGATTGTAAGTGGCGATCTCAGAACTAATTAGAGATAATTTAGCCATCACGAAAAGATAGATATTTCAAAATTTTTAACTGAAGTTTTTGATTGGATTAGATGGTTACAACTTTATCTCTTTCTCAAGGATGATTTATGATCCCCGCTAATATCGTAGTTTAAAAAACGGGTAAGAAATTTTAAACGTTATTAGGATTTATATGAATCTTAATAAATTTGAAATTTCTTGATCTAAAGTCCTAACTATTTTTATTTTTTAAATAAATATTGTTTCGATTTATCGCCTAACAAACATCTTTGTTGCTTAACATCTAAAACATATGTCTACAATATCTGCCCTATGGGCGATCTCCTTGAGTTCGCTGGTCTTTAGCGCGTCTTCACCAATACTTTTAACTGAATTTGTTAATGCCCAGAATAGCAATGATGCTCAATTAATCTTTGAAGAAAAATATCTTACTAGTTATAATTTATTAACATCTAAGCAACCTCGCTATGCAATTGAGGTTCATACAAAGTCAGATAGCAAATGGATGATTATGGTAAATCAACAACCTATATTCTGGGTTAAAAATTTACCAGAAGCAGCGATCGCTACAGCTAAACTAGCAATGATCATGAATGCCCCAGATTTTGATCCTAATCGTCTTGAGGCAATCGTAACAAACGGTGAATATACTGGCAAATATAAAGAAGCCACTTTATTTAAAATCCCTAAATCAGCGGTTGTCAATCCTTCCCTAAATTTGACTCAATGGATCAATAATCTCCGAGTTGCCTCTGGAGCCCAGCCTCTGACATTGGTAGAAGCCCAAAAGCAAATGTATCAATTGGCTAATACTAATGAACAAATTAATGGAATTGCTTCTTGGTATGGTCCCTACTTTCAGGGCAGACAGACAGCTTCAGGCGAGCAATTTGAACAGCAAGATTTTACGGCGGCTCATCCTAGTCTGCCTTTTGATACCTACCTCAATGTTACCAACCAGCAAAATGGTAAGTCAGTAGTAGTGAGAATCAATGATCGTGGTCCTTATTTTGGCGATCGCAATCTTGATTTATCTCATGCGGCTGCGATCGCGCTCAACAGCGACGAAGTTGGTATTGTGCCAATTACCGCCACAATACTAGTCCAATCTCGTTAAAATATCTTGCGTTAAAGTTTAAATGTGGCTTGAATAGTCACTTTTAAATCTAATGTTAAATTTAACGTAAATTTTCAGTGCGAGTACCAATATCAAGAAACTGAATCAACTTGACAGGATCAGCATTAAACATAAAGGCTTTTGCATCAGGTGCAATTTTATAACCTTCTTTCTCAGCAGCTTTTTGAGCGGCATAAGGTAGAGAACTCGATAGCTCAAACATCAGCCGAGCATAGGGATCGCTCAATACATCAACGGTGTTTGGGAAAGAAACAGGTTGAGTATATTCGGCAGAAAGGTGAATATTGTAAAGCAGTACCGAACCATCAGAGGTACTCAGCTTTTTGAGATTAGTCGCCTCTTCAGTAGGATCGCCATCGGTAGACTCTCCATCGGTAATATTGATAATCGTTGGCGGATAGCTATTTGGATATTTTTCAATCCATTCTTCTAAAAGGAGCCGCGCCAGTGCAAATACGCTGCACATAGCCGTGCCGCCGCTTGCTACAGATTTAAACCAAATTGGAAAGTCATTGTAGACTTCGACTAGCCCACCCATTCCGTCAGGCAATTTCTGGGCACGTTTTTCTAATTCGACTGGATTTTCATAAATCTTGCCAATCGGAGCGATCGCGTGATCACCCGTAATGCCATTAAGCGCTGAGGCAACTTCACTGTTGTAACCGATCACACCAACATCAAAATAATCGTAAATTTCATTACCTTTGACGCAGCGTTGTCCGAGTGAATCAAGCAAACGATTGACAGCATCGGCAACAGCCTGTGCTTTTTGGATAGGTTCGCTAGTCTTGTGTAGACTTTCATTTATTCCTTTACTTGAGCCTTTAGTAGCACTTTCGCTAGAAAAGGTATCTGCCATCGATCCTGATTGATCAATGAGAAATAGAAAGCAACTTGGTTGGCGGCGACTGATCTCTGCTGAATAAGGCATATTAAACTTACCCGATTCCTTACATAATATGTCTCGAAAGTTAATCTCAGTCTAGCAAACGTAAGCACAATAAGAAGTTACCTAATCAAAATTCAGCTATTTAACTGACTCACCTTACATTTCTTGCTAAAGGAGATTACTGGATGAGGACTTGAGAGACTTTTACTTACAGCAGTTGTTGATCAAACCCGCCACGAGAAGGGTCGCAGGGCGAAGCCCCGCCATTGGTTTTATATTATTATTTGTGGCAGGTTTGAAAGCAAATAGCTGTAACACCAGTATTTAACTTGTTTGATGCTTATTTGAATTTAGAAAAAGATGAGCAGATTCACGACTTGTCTTCTTTTTAAGCATTATGGCGTTTGTTTCAAGGCTGTTAGTTATTATGATGTTAGGATGAATGGCGCTTGACGTTCCTTATCCTAAAGCACTATTGCTGTAACATCTTTTCGTACAATTTTTTAATTTATGGCATCTGTCAACCTCAAAAAAATACTTCTTAAAGGAGAAGTATTGTCTTTGCTAAGAGGATTAGTTCCGACACTTATCTCTCAAATAGTGATTCAAGATTTAGAAGGAAAGATTTTGGTTGCGGATCTGGGAATGGAATCAACAGATAGAAAGAGGGCAGGCTCAGAAAAAGCAAGCTTAGCAGAAAACACAAAGAAAATTCCTGTCCTACTCAATGATGAAATACTAGGCTGGGTAATCGGAGTAGAAAAGGTTGAGCAAGTCGCTAATTTTTTAAACTATTTAGCAAGTCGTGAATTTGAACGAAAGACTTTGGCAGCTGATGCTTTGAATAAATATCGAGAGGTTAGTCTGCTATATACGATCGCTAGTAAAATGTCTAACTGTCTCGATGTCAAAGAAATCGGAACGCTTGTAATCGAAGAAGCTAGTCGGCTAATTAACTCCACTAGCGCATCAGTAATGTTGCACAATGAAAAAAGTAACTATCTTGAGATAATCGCCGCCAAAGGAACAGCCGAGCGGATAAAAGACTTAAAAATTTCTGCCAATAAAGGAATAGCAGGGCATGTATTTGTGTCGGGCAAACCTGAAGTGGTAAATGATGTAACTCAAGATCCGCGCTATATCATTAATGAAACCGAATCTTACGCACTCATTTGTGTACCAATTTTAACTAAGGATAAAATTTTGGGCGTTGTTAATATTAGCAATTCTCAGATTGTTAACTATACCTCTCAAGATCTTAAGCTGTTTACAGCATTGGTTACTCAAGCTTCTGGAGCGATCGAGAATGCTCTTCTTCATGAAAATAAATTACGAGAAGAGAGAATCAAAAATAATTTAGAGAGATATCTATCACCACAAGTAGCTCAGGCTGTAATTAATGAAAAAGAAGAAGTATCTTTAACTACCAGTAAACGGAAAATTGCGATGTTATTTTCAGATATTCGCAATTTCACAACTAAGTGTGAAGAACTTGAACCCGAACAACTTGTAGATTACCTGAACGAATATTTTACGCAAATGGTGGAAGTGATTTTCAGTCATCAGGGAACTGTGAATAAATTTGTGGGCGATATGATTGTGGCGATGTTTGGTGCACCTTCATCAATTGCTGATCGGGAATATTGGGCGATCGCAGCGGCGATCAATATGCAAAAGCGCATCAAAAATCTGCCAATTGAGTGGATTCGCGACAACTTTATTACGGGTATTGGTATCAGTTCGGGAGATGTAATTGTTGGCAATATTGGCTCACCTCAGCATATGGACTACACAGCGATCGGTGATGAGATGAATATTGCTTCGCGGTTGCAAGGCTTGGCAAAAGGTGGACAAATTTTAGTAACGCGAAGTGTATACGAAGCAACGCAAACTAATTTTCAATTTAGAGAGTTTGGAACTTTGCCTGTTAAAGGTAAGAAGAAGTTAGTTGAAGTTTTTGAGGTGATGTATGAGGATTAGCAAAAAGTGGAGCCTTAGATATAGCTAACACCTTAAAAAATTAAAAAGAAAAGTGGGCGCAAAGCAGTCTCTTCACTTCAGGAACATCAAAAATATCTAGGTTTATCTGAGCACAAAGCGCTGTAAATGATACATTAGTTTTGAGGAACCTCAAAGGCTCGAAGATGACCAAAAAGCTATTAATTGTTGATGATGAGCCACACATTCGGTTGCTGCTGGAGCAAACCTTAGAAGAGTTAGAAGATTACGACGTAGAGATATTAACTGCAACCAATGGGTTAGAAGCGCTGGAGATGATTGAGCGTGAAAAACCTAACTTAGTGTTTTTAGACGTAATGATGCCCAAGATGAACGGCTATGATGTATGTAAAAAGGTCAAGGGTGAGCTTGACATGACTGATGTATATATCATTATGCTGACTGCCAAAGGTCAAGAATTTGATCGGAGCCGTGGCAAAGACATGGGCGCAGATATTTACATGACTAAACCTTTCGATCCTGATGAAATTTTAGAAAAATCTTATGAAATTTTAGGAATAGAAGCTTAAATGAGCGTAAACCTGACTTGTAAGTTAAGCGATCGCCATCTTGATAGCAACCAAGGCAGCAGTCAACGTCAATTAGCGATCGCTGTGTCGGCTATTGCTTCTGTTGATGGCAGTAATACTCCTCTTAATCTCTGTCTGGTTTTAGATCATAGCGGTTCTATGGGAGGGCAACCCCTTGATACTGTCAAACGGGCGGCTCGCGATCTGATTGATCGGATGTATCCGCAAGATCGAATTAGTGTGATTGGGTTTGATCATAAAGCTAAAGTCGTGGTCGAAAATCAACCAGTTGATCGCCTCGAATCGATCAAAGAAAAGATCCAATCACTAAGAGCCTCAGGCGGCACTTGTATTGACGATGGCATCAAACTTGGTTTACAAGAAGCTAGTAAAGGCAAAGATGGCAAAGTTAGTCAGCTTTTTGTGCTGACCGATGGTGAAAATGAGCATGGAAATAATGAGCGCTGTTTTCAGTTTTCGCGATTAGCGACTGAGTACAACATGACCTTGCATAGCTTGGGCTTTGGTGATAGTTGGAATCAAGATGTTCTAGAACGTATTGCTGATGCTGGAGGTGGTGCTATGGCTTATATTCCATCGCCAGCCGCAGCGGGTGAAGAATTTCAGAAGTTATTAAAGCGAGTCCAAGCGATTAGCCTAACCAATGCTCATCTAATTTTACAGCTTGCTCCCCATGTAAGGCTGGCAGAATTAAAACCGATCGCCCAAGTTTCGCCTGATACGATCGAATTGCCTTATCAAACTGAAGGTGACGCAATTATTGTCAGACTTGGCGATCTTATGACTGATGTAGAAAGAGTAGTGCTATTTAATCTCTATATCAGTCCTACTAGTTATATTGCTACTCATTCAGCTAGTGGCGAAATCCCCATTTTGACAGTCCAAGTGCGTTATGACATTCCCTCACTTGCTCAAATTAATTCGCTGTCAGAAGCAATTGCGATCGCGGCTGATTTAGTCCAAGACTTTGCGCCACAGGTCGATCCGCAAGTACAAAATTATTTATTAGCTTTAGCTAAGTATCGCCAAACTCAGCTTGCTGAACAAAAGCTGCAACAAGGCGATCGCAGCGGGGCTGCGACAATGTTACAATCTGCTGCAAAAACTGCTTTGCAGATGGGTGATCTTAATGCTTCAACAATCTTGCAAAATAATGCAACTCGTCTGCAAACAGGCACTGAGCTAAGCGAAGCAGATCGCAAAAAAACACGGATTGTCTCCAAAACTGTCCTGCAAACGCCTCCAAATCCCTAATATTAGGATGGGCGGTGTCACGAGTCTCCTATCTTGAAATTCATAAGTTTCCCCTTTAGTTGCTCTTATGCTTACTTGTCCTAATTGCGCGCATCTTAATCCTGACGGAGCTGTAAACTGCGAAGCCTGTTTTACGCCGTTACCGATAGTCAAAAGTATTCAATGTCCTAGTTGCAATGCAACTGTGTTATCAGATGCCAAGTTTTGTGGGCATTGTGGATTTAACCTTAGTGTGGCGACGGCCGCCCCTCACCCAGAAATCAATGTAGAAAGTGGTGAAGTTAATTCGTCAATCGCTCCGTCAACTGAAACTTTCCCTGAACTACCCATTTCAATTGCTATGTCAAATTCTTTGCCTGATGAAACGACTGAAGGAAATACTGCGGCAAACTCGGCGGCAGAGGTCATCTCTGAAATCTCAACTATTTCTAAAGCTTCCGAGATAGCAGAGGTGTCTAAAACGGAGCCAATTAATGCACCTGTAGCTGTGAATACGCCTGTATCAAGTAACGTTAAAACCCAGCTACAACAATTTTCGGCATCTCTACTCCATGTGCAGACAAATCTTGCCATCGAAATCCCTTCTCATTTACCTGTAGTTCATATTGGTAAGCCGAATACAGTAATTCCTCCTGACATTGATGTGTCTGGATTCCCAGATTCAGATATTGTTTCGCGCATTCATGCTGATATTCGCGCCGAGGGAGGAGCTTTTTATTTTGAAGATACAGGCAGCTCGAATGGTACTTATGTTAACAACTTGCCTCTATCGGCAGGTAACCGTCATAAGCTCAGGGCAGGCGATCGCATTTCATTAGGCAAGGGTGACAAAGTTAGCTTTGTATTTCAACTTAGTTCCTAGTTTATAAAAAAGAGGGAAGGCACAAAGCGCTTCTTGTCCTTTTTGCGATCGCTATAGTTGCACCACAAGACGAATTTGTCCTGTTCCAGAATTAGGCGATCGCCACTTTAAAATTAGGCTTTCAAGTTCCGCGATCGCGTTGTTATCTTTTAAGGTTGAACTTTGAGTATCAGTGGATATACTGAGAATGCGATTGCCTGAAATCTCCACGTTTAAAGCAATTGTTCCTTTCACAGATGTAGGAACGCGCTGAGTTTGTATATAACCAACTAAGGATGTAGTTATATCACTTGGCAACTCAGATTGAATCTGTAAAACTTTGATATTAGAGATATTAGTGGTTGTTGCAATCTCATCATTAGGCGCACGCGAAACTGCGGATGGTATCGCAATTTTTGCCGATGATGAACTTGGTGATGGCTTGGATGCTTCAGCGATCATCGGTGCAGGTTGAGAAGAATCTTTTCCAGCAGTTTCTGAACGTCTTGATGTTTGAGATGAATTGCTACCTGCGGTTATTCCATCAGAGACAGCAGGAGTGTTGTTAGTGGCTCGTTGGCGATCGCTATTTAAATTATCAGTCGAAATAGAATTTGATTCAGGGGCGATCGCGACTTTATCTGTTCTTTCTGGATTTATGCTTGGAGGAGATTGAGAAGGAGTAGGCGAGATTTGCTGCTCAGGCTTAATTTCAGGCTTAATTTCAGGAATAGGCGAAGCAGTAATTTTTGAGTTGGTTTCGGATTTGCTTTCGGAACTGGGAGAGCGGGGTATGTATACTCTTTCAGGAGATGCGGTAGTAGGCGAAGAAGCAAGTTGGTAATTAGGTTGTTCGCGAGAGATTAGACGAATTGTGCCGATGCTAATACCAATGATCGCGATCGCCCCAGCGATAATCTTTAGCCAGTTGGGATTGAGTCGTCTCACTTCGAGTACAACATTGGGCAAAATCACAAACTCATTGGCACAGAGTTCAAGACTTTCATACAG
>JAYVVP010000179.1:0-4638 GCA_043786935.1 Pseudanabaena sp.
AAAAACTGACCTACACCATGATTTTTATGGACGACGTAATCGCCTGCTGAGAGCTTATTGATATCAACTTGTTTGGAAGTGGCGCGTCTTCGTTTGCGAACATAGTTGGGAGTGCCAAGGGCGTGCTGTCCAAAAAACTCGCGATCGCTAACTACGGCAATGCGATAAGTGGGTAATACAAAACCTTGAATTTCAGCGATGCCCGAATATTTAAAAGCAACGGCAATGCGGAGATTATGGGTTTTGTCGATCGCTGGATAATCGCGGACATTAGGGATAAATTGGGCTTGGCAATCATGCTCTTGCAGTAGGGCAACTGTTCGCGATGGTTGAGCAGATATGAGAATGATTTTATATTTTTGTTCTCGATAGTCGCGAATCGTTTGAGCGATCTTACCGAACTGATGCGGAATCGCTGGTATAGATCGACTAGACATATTCACACCGAGATTTTCTTCGGCTAGTTCAAACAAGTCGAGGCGATCAAATTTTTGGCTCTGAGCTATGCATTCGGCAAAAGAATGATTTAGTCGGCCCTCACCTCCCGCCCCTCTGACAGGAGCAAGAGGCGTAAGCGGGCGGATCTCTTCGGCTGATTCGTACCAGCGATCGCAATGAGCCTGACATTGATCAACTTCATCAATTACAACTAAACAGCTTTGTGGATCGGGTAGATAGTCTATTAAAGAAGCTGTGGAATTGGGATAAACTGCAAATCCCTGAGTGCTAAATTCATCATCTAGCGAGCTGTTTGGTAACGTCAAACCACCAAGAATGTGACCATAACTAATTGGTGTGAGCAAAGCTGAGGGAATACTATCAAGCGGTCTTTGAGTAGTAGGATCAAACTCACGAATACGTTCAATCTCATCGCCAAACCAGTCAATCCGCACAGGCATTTCGCTAGAAACAGGAAAAATATCAATAATATCGCCGCGTCTTCCCCATTGCCCCTCTGTCTCGACGGTTGAGGTGTTTTCATAGCCCATTTCGGTCAAGCGTTCGGCTAAATCACGCAGTTTAATTTCTGTCCCCACATACAGAGATAAACAGTAGTTTTTAAATTCTTCAGGACTTGGTAAATGCCTCTGAAGCGCCCGATCAGTTGCCACAATCGCGACTTTTTTCTTGTCTCCTTCGCGCTCGTCCCAATTCACTAGATCCGCGAGAACTTGCATTTGTCCCCAAATAACTTCCGATTCAGGCTGATATGACTCGTATGGCAACACATCCGAAGTTGGATAAAAGTGGACAGTCTGCCAACCCATCATTTCTAGCTGCACCGACCAGCGCCCCGCCTCCTCAATTGTTGCCGCAATTACTAACATCAGGCGCTCTTGCTTTTGACTTAAGGTCGAGCTAACGATACCTTTTCCAATTCGAGACAAGCCCGAAAGTGTCAATTGATGCGATCGCACTAACTTGCTCTCTAGTTCATCAGTGAGAGGCGATCGAATTAATGAACGAATTACAGAGGAAAATGGCATGGTCTATAGATTGAAATTAGATCTGGCTGATATTCTATACGCTAACAAAACTTGAGCAGTATTTGGCGATCGCGATTACCTAATTTAAAGAATGTCTACTAAAGTTAAATGGTGAGCATAATGCTGAGCAGACTAAACCTAAAAAATGGATAAAGTTAATTATCTAGATTATTTACCAATTGTGGAAACTTTTCATTCTGTGCAAGGAGAAGGCGCATGGATGGGTGTCAACGCTTTTTTTATCCGCTTAGCGGGTTGCGATGTTGGTTGTCCTTGGTGCGACACTAAAATTTCTTGGAATCTGAAAAAGCATCCTGAAATAGCGATCGCTGATCTGGTTAGCAAAGCTATAAATGCTGTACCTGCAATTGTAGTGATTACAGGCGGAGAGCCATTGATGCATGATTTGACAGAGTTGACGAGACAGCTTAAAGATCAGGGATTGCGAGTACATTTAGAGACATCGGGTTCCCACCCGTTTAGTGGTAGTTTTGATTGGGTGACTTTTTCTCCAAAGCAGTTTAAGCATCCTCATGCGAGTATTTATGAGCAAGTAAGTGAACTTAAAGTGGTTGTACATGATGAGTCTGATTTAATTTGGGCTGAGCAGAACGCGGCGAAAGTTGAGCCCAATGTGTTGAAATATGTGCAGGCTGAGTGGGAGACTGCTCGCAGTAAAGATTTAGTAATGCAATATGTATTGAGCCATCCAGATTGGCGCGTGAGTCTGCAAACTCATAAACTATTGGGAGTTAGATAAGCGAGATTATAGAAGTGGAAAATTATAAAGATTCAAAAAAAGCGGTTATTTTGTTGTCAGGCGGATTAGATTCAGCAACGGTGGCAGCTCAAGCGATCGCCGATGGATATCAAGCGATCGCCTTATCATTTCGCTATGGTCAGCGTCATGAACGAGAGTTACTCGCAGCGCGACAGGTAGCAGAAGCGTTAAATATTCGCGATCACTTTATCGTTGATGTGAATTTGGCACAATGGGGAGGTTCCGCATTAACTGATGCCAGTATTGCGATGCCAATTGAAGGCGTACAAGTTGGCGAGATTCCGATTACTTATGTACCAGGGCGGAATACGGTTTTTATCGCGATCGCTTTATCTCTAGCCGAGGCAAAGGGTGCTGAGGCAATATATTTAGGAATTAATGCGGTTGACTATTCTGGCTATCCTGATTGTCGTCCAGACTATCTAGACGCATTTCAGAAGTTAGCCACGCTCTCTTCTAAAGTTGGTGTAGAAGGAAATGCACCGAAATTAGTTGCGCCTTTAGTAATGGATTCAAAAACTGATATTGTGCGCCGTGCCAGACGTTTAGGTGTACCAATAGATTTAACATGGTCATGTTATCAGGGCGGCGAAATCCCTTGCGGTGTATGCGATTCCTGTCGAATTCGTAATCAAGCTTTGATGGAAGCCTAATATTTGGACAGCGCCAAAGTTATTTATATATTCTCTTTAATAGCAGATGCTTGCTCAAGCAATGATTCAGCAAAAGCGATCGCCTGAGATACTGTACTACTACTGGCTCCTTCTTTAAGATTACTTTTGCTTTTTGCTTTCTTACTTTTTTCTTCTTCCAAAGTCATTCCTGAAGTAATTTGAGCAAGCTCTTGTTTGCGTTCTTCCAATTCTAATAAGCGGATTTGCACTTGGGTACGATCTTCAACTACTTGTTTGCTGACATGGAAATGGCGATCAGCGATCGCTGCTATCAGTGGCTGATGAGTAACACAGACAACTTGAGCACTACGGCTCAGTTGCCAAAGCTGAGTGGCGATCGCTTGGGCAACTCGACCTGATACGCCTGCATCAATTTCATCAAATACCATTGTGCCGACTTTGGCATGATTCGATTCTAAATTTGATTCTGAAGATGCAGGTTGAACGAGTTCTTGGTTTTTTTGCTTGATAAAACAGGTCTTTAAAGCCAATAAAAATCGACTCATTTCACCGCCTGAGGCAGTTTCAGCAAGGGGCTGCAAAGGTTCGCCAAGGTTCGGGCTAAACTCAAAGACAATGCGATCGCCTCCTAATACTGTCGGCTCAATCGGATAAATGCCAACTTGAAAGCGAACTTTTTCCATTGCTAACATCTTAAGAGCATTGATTTGTACTTGCTCAAGAGCGATCGCGGCTTGACGGCGTAACTCGGTAAGTTTTTTACAAGCTTTGAGTAAAGCCTGTAAATCAGCTTCGGCTTTGCGTTCCAAGTCTTCGATAGAAATACTTTGATCAGTTAATTCCGCAAGTTCCCGATGTAATTTTTCAGTATAAGCGATCGCTTCAGGAAGATTGCCATATTTACGACAGATTTGTTTTATTTGATTAATCCGTTGTTCGAGCACTTCCAATTGCTCTGGATCAGATTCAAGACGATTTGCATAGGTATTGATTTGCCGTCCCGCTTCTTCGACTTGAGCGAGAGCGCTGGAAACTAATTCAAGAATTCCTTCAGCTTCACGATCAAGTATGGTCATTTCCGTAAGAATCGATTCCGCTTGTCCTAAAAGATCAGCACAGGCATTACCACGATCATTTTGATAAAGCGCCTCATAAACTGCATAGCCTTGCTTCTGCAATTCCACACTATGCGCTAACCGATTGCGATCGCTTTCCAGATTTTCCAATTCATCAGGATCACCCAAATTTGCAGCTTCTAATTCTTTTAACTGATAACGCAACATATCTATGTGCTGTAAACGATTGCGCTCGTTTTGTTGTCGCTCAAATAAAGCTTTACGCGATCGCTCTTTTGTCTCAAATAATTTTGCTACCTTTTGACGTTGTAATGACAAAGCTTGATTGAAAGCTTGATCGCCAAAATTATCTAGCCATTCTCTCTGTTGAGCGGCTTGACTAAGTAAAATCGTCTGTCCTTGAGCCGTAATCTCAACTAGGCGATCGCGCAATTCTTGAATTTGCTGCTTATTGACCACCACACCATTGATGCGAGTGCGATTGCTACGAGCCGTAATTTCACGACTACAAATTAACGTGTCAGCATCAAGAGCATCAATTTCTTGAAACTCTAACCATTGCGCGATCGCCGCATTTGTCGAAAAGTTTGCTTCGATAATGGCGCGATCGGCTCCAGTTCGCAACATCCGTGCCGATACTTTGCCACCGAGAGCCGCGT
>JAYVVP010000180.1:0-4619 GCA_043786935.1 Pseudanabaena sp.
GCCACTTTCATCCACCAACTGTCCATCGACCGTAACGTATGAGCGCCCATCCGCAGGAATGCGCGATTCGAGTGTACTGACGACTAGCTTGACAGGAATACCTCTGACTTTCACAGATATAGAACTAACTGGTTCTGTATCTGTACTGAGTGACTTTGCTGTGATCGTGTTATCACCTGCCTGCAAAGGGACTCCGTACCATGTTTGAGTAATAGTTTTATTGGTCTCATCCAATTCCGATCGCCCGATTAAACTCGCGTTGATCGCTTTCCCATTGACTAAAAGCTCAACCTTGGTATTGATTGGCATCTGGAGCACAACTGTTGCCGCAGGTGCATCTAGAACCGTGCCAACCGTAGGCGAAAGGATACTAATGCGGGATGATGAAGTACTAGAATCTTTAGAAATTTCAGGAGGATTAGCAACTTTAGGAACAATTCCCGTATCTGGAGATTGAGCAATGTTCTTAGGATTCTGGACTGGAACAGTTGGAGATACTATTTGACTAGTTAATGGTGCTTGAAGTTTAGTTTCTAGAGTCTCTTTTGCATCTCCGATTAGCTCTGCTCTGACAGTTGTCGCCATGAGCAAGAGCAAAATCTGCGGAAAAGCCAAAATCCCTAGCTTAACAAGTGGTGCAGAAGTGCTTTTCATTACTTTGTACCGCCTTGCGTAGTGTTGCTAATACCCCGAGCAGCAGGAGTAACGGCAAAATTGACGCGACCTAATGCGCCAGGAGCGAGACGTACTAAGCGAGATTGACTATTGCGCTCAATAAAATACAAATTTGGAGCTAACGTATATCCTGGGACAGAAGTTAAATCAAGCGCCAGAGTCCGACTACCAGAAAGTACACTGCTGAGAGAATAAAGTCCATTCACATCAGTCACAATGCGATTACCATCATCCATATAAATCACCGCATTTGGTACACCTGGCTCACCTGGTTGTTGTTCGCCGTCAAAGTTTTTATCAACAAATACTCGTCCGATTAAAGTTCCACAATCAGACAAAATACCTGGGCGAATCCGCATCAAATACGATACGGGACCAGTACGAACTAGTCGCTTATTATCATTACGTCTACCTGATATAGAGACCCGATTAATACCACTCCCGCGAATCGCATCATTGGTAACCTGTGCAGCATAGACAATATTAAGGGGAAGAGTATCAGCGGCTATGGGGAGTGCAACATTGGGACGGAAGATCAAGTTTCTGCCATTCCGTTCTACAGTCACAGCTACTGCATTTCCACCAAACTCAGCCCGAATGGAGCCATCAACATATTGGAAACCTAATGGTAATTCGTCACGAAGTTCGGGATTATTAATTATCGTAGACGCGAGATTTTTAGCAGCTAAGCGATAAACGACTATATCTCCTGGTTCGGCTGCTGCGCGATCACTTGTTTTTAAAAGTTGAATTGCTTGGGATTCACATGAAGCAATACTAAGATTATTGACTGCCACAGCTAAACTCAAGCCCACAGTTTCGGCATTAGAGATGTTAATAACTCCATTTACAGAAGTATCTTCACTAGTGCCTGAAATTGGTTCCCCATCTAAGGAAGTCGCCGTGTAGCTAGCAACATTGCTATTGCGTGCAGTGATTGTAATTCTGATCCGCCGTTCTGCAAGTGCTGAGTTTGTTGGGGGTCTCACCGCCAAAATATATTCTCTACCAACATCAACTTGCCCACGACCGATATCCAGTAAAAAGTTAAATTTACCCTGATCGCTATTAACCAAGATGAAAGGATTAGCATTATAGAAATTGGGGGTTATGCCAACTATTTGCTTGGTTTTAGGTGGGACTGTCGCTATCAGCGAAACGGGTAACCCAATATCGCCAGTTGAGTTTAGTAGTTCATACAAGCCCACACTAAAGCCTGTGTAATCTGGCAATAGATCGCCATTACAGGAAGTCAACTGCCCAAATGGGTCAATTAGAGTTTTTACAGCAACAGTTGTGACTTGAAGTTGAGAAGAAACACCAGCATATGTGGAAGTTACGTTTTTATCTGGATCTGTGTAACTATAGCTAAAAGTGGCGGTATTCTTGATTTGAGTAGTGGTAGTAGTTGTTGTTTGCGCCAAGCTAAATTCGCAAACTTGCGCGATCGCCCCAAACAAAAAGATCGCAGTCAGGTTTAAACTGTTTCGCAGAAAATTCTGTTTTGTTGTGCAACTTTGAGTCTTCATTTCCAACAGTTAACCTTAAACGCTCTAAATCTCAGTCTGAGAAAAATTTGTATATATTTTAAGTTAGAGATCGCATTTTGTAGCGATCTCTAACTATCTTTCTAGCGAATACGAACTTGATAGGTGGCATAGGCAACTGTTTTAGCCGAGAAGTTGTCACCAAATTTCCATCTGACATTGGTGTACATACTTTCAGGCGCAGGGCGAGTGACAACTTCACCATTTTCTAGCTTGACTCGAATTGTGGGCTTGTCGTTGTAGGTTTTCCCACCATCAATACTGTAGTCTAGATTCGCGCCTTCCACCTTTGGCAAAGTCGCCGAACCGAGGACATAAACTGAACCTTTGGGAATTGGCTGATTGACAACTAGTTTTTTGATTGTGCGATCGCTAGTATTGCTAGCCGTCACAACATAGCGAATATTTTCGCCTGGACGGAGTGAAGCGTTGTCTGGCAGTGGTTTCCAATCAATACGACCAGAGGCGGTTGCAATAATTGATTGTCGCTCAGCCGCAAGTTTGAGTTGCACTGGAGCTTCTTGCTTAGCAGTTTGCGCGATCGCGGGTTCGCTATTTTGCAAGCTAGCTAAGCTTGGCATTACGCCACTAATAGAGATAGAAGACAAGAGGGCGATCGCGCCCAAACCGAGCATATTTATAGGTTTCATTTGGCTTACCTGAATATATAACAATCAAAAATAGAAGTTTAGAGTTTTAGAAGAACTTTGTTCTTCTAAAACTCTAAACTTAGGATTCTATCTACTTGACAACACGTTGGAAGGTTAAGATTCCACTAGCGTTTGGCACTATCGTAGAAATGCTATCGAGATACCTAGTGACATTCACATCTGTAGTTGTCGTGGCTGTAACCCCATTAAAGTAGGTGATCACTGCACCAGCAGTAGCATCTGCCGCGCTACTAGACACGTTCAGCGTAAAGGTAGCCCAGTTGTTAGTACTAGCCGCACCATCTTCTGTGATCACGATGTTGTTCGCATTCAAGATCACATTTCCTGACCCACTCGCAACAGTGGAAATGTTTTTATAGGTAATTTGATACTCAATGATGTTGCCTGGAGAAGGAGTTTTGGGATTAACACCAGTAAACAAACCTTGATCTCCTCCTACAGCCAAACCTGTTCCTTGCAGAACGCGAGAAGCCTTGAGTAGACTCAAATAGCCTGTGTATACACGATCCAGCTTGATGTTGAATGGAGTATCTGCATTAACACTCTTAAACCCATTGGTAGCGGGAGTAATATCACTATCCACATAAGCGACAACTGGCACGGAATAGCCAGTTGTAACAACGGAACCTGTTGGTAGATCAATAATTACATTGTAATTTTGAGAAACACCAATTGCTATGGAAGCAATTCTGACTGGTGTAGGTGTACCATCAGTTGCCGCACCCGTTGTACTGGATACCAGAACAAATTTTCCAGCGGCGGTGTCCAATCTATAAGTTGCTGTCCGCCCCGATACATTGGGAAGAGAGCCAACAGGATAAGCAATTGTGACTACAGTGCTGTTAGCAGGGGTTGTACCAGAAATCAAAGGAGCACCGTTTTGAAGCGCAGTCAACTCGAATGATGTAAGTGCAGAGGCAGTTGCAGCCGCAGCTTGTGCTGCTGTTATTGGCTCCAACGTCACATTATCCAATTGAGCTGTGTTGGTGGCAGGATTTTGAACGGTGTTTATGAACGTGACTGCATTTGGATCATAAAGGCTTCCAGGCTGACCAGCAGCGCCAGCAGGGACATTTGTTGACTTATTTACAAAGTCAGTTTGGGTGGTTCCATCTAGACCAGTGGCATTGGGTTGTCCTGGAGGTCCATTCAAGATAATCCCAACAGGATTGATTGTGAAGACGTTGTCTTCACCACCAGGTCCAGTGCCTGAGTTGTTATTACTTGCGTCTGTACCATCGGTAGCGGGGGTCGCAACTCCATTGGGAGAAGTTGCGGGTGTGGTGATTGGGGCTGGGGCAACACTACCATCATAGTTATTGGGGTTTTGGTCACCAGACTCGTCATAAACTAGCGGATTAGTCGCACTAATCGGTAAAGCCGTAGTTTGACCAAAAACTTGGGCAATGTTGGCAATAGTGACAGGGAGAGCAGAAACACCAGTTGTGATAACGCGGAATTGGAAGCCAGTAGCATCAGCTACAGTGGTGGTTCCTGCTGGTAAAGGCCCATTAGTGATGTAGCCGATGCGGGTTACAACTCCAGCAAAAGCTCCAGTCTGCCAATTCTGCGCTGCTGCTAGAGGTCCTGTAGTTGTAGCTACAGTGCTATAAACCCTTGTCCAAAGCACTCCACCAATAGTTACTGTTAGAGGAGACACAAAGGATGTATCTAGAGTAGTATTAGCAGGAATCGCGTCAGAAATTAAGATCCTCGGTGTATTAGC
>JAYVVP010000181.1:0-4608 GCA_043786935.1 Pseudanabaena sp.
TTTGCTGCAAAATAGCGATCGCCATTTTACTATTAGGAATTCTTACACCCAAAGTGCTAATACTTTGATTTAACTTGCATCCGCGATCGCTAGCGGGCAAAACTAGAGTCACCGCCCCTGGCAAATATGTATCAGCCGACTGTTGCCAAATTTTTAAGGCAGGATTATCGATATCTATATAGGGCAATAAATCCTGCCAACTAGCCGTCATCAAAATTAATGGCTTAAGCAGCGATCGCTGCTTAAGCGTAAAAATATCGGCACTGCGATCTGGTCGCACCGCCAAAGCAGGCACAGTATCAGTGGGGAAGCTCACTAATTTTCCGTCTTTTGCACCCTTAATTAAGTCCGCCAGCGAAACTAAAGCCACTAAACCGACGGCTCCTGATAAGGTTGCGAAATTAAACTTAGATCAACTTCCTTATTTTCCAATTCAGTCACAGCAGCGACTATGCCTGGGCCAAAAAATCGAGTTAACTTATCTTGTTTTTGTTGCCAAAAGTCAAAACCCATCAAAGGCGAATGAAACCGCAAAACTAGACTATAAGCGTCTTTAGTTTGTTCAGCTTGAGAAGCTTCTTCATATATAGCAATCAATACAGGGCGTTCCTCATCGGTCGGACTCATTCCCAGTTTTTCTAATACCTCATCAAGATGCGCCTTAATTCCATAGCGATAGCGAGTCGCATCTTTGCGTAACTGCTTTTGGGTAGAAGTTTCTTGCAACTTACGTAAGGCCAAAACGGATTCAGATTCAGGAATAATCACAGGTACGGGGATCACTTCTGATGATTTAAACGCAAATCCGCCTAATAAAATTGGAAATCCATAGAAAAAACCAACTAGATTTAAAGTCGAATTGCCTTTAGAGTAAGCCCAAAAGCCAACTACAAATAGAATGCCGCCTACATATAAACCAACTGAAGCTAGAGATATTTTATTAAGTTTAAGCATAATTAATATTTAACAATACTTAATAAATGTATCTGATCAAATGTATGTATTTTTTAACAGAATACAGCAATCACTATTAGGAGACCTATTTGAGCGCTAAAGCCTATCAAAAAAATCTTTGACTGAAAAAATTTTCCAATTTAAAGCTAACATCGTTAAGCTATGAATATATAACTTGGAATTACATAACTCAAACGTAAATCAACGAATTATGAATAAATTCTTAGAGAGTCTTTTCATAATTCTAAATAGTACAAACCACTATTTTTATGTTTGGCAAGTTACAATCGTCTAGGTGTAATTCCCCGTATATAAAGTTTTAGAATCTACGTATCTGAGGAATCTGGCATGAGCAAAACCGCCATCGACCTACCTGTTGAAATCAAGCTGCCAGTCGGCAAACTTGGTACAAATTTGGAAGAAATTGAAGAAGACCTGGAAGACTCAGATGATGAGATCGACTCAGGTGATGACTCAGACGAAGACTCTGACAATGACGAAGACCCTGACAAAGCGGGCAAAGTAAAGGGGACTAAGAAGCGAGCGAGTCAAACTAAGAAAAAGCATTTTACTGAAGACTCAATTCGTCTCTACTTGCAAGAAATTGGTCGTATCCGCCTCCTCAGAGCCGATGAAGAAATTGAGCTGGCAAGGAAAATTGCCGATCTTTTAGAGCTTGAATTAAAGCGCGAAGAAATAGCTACTGAAGCTGATTGTCATCCTGATGATGTAAATGAATCAGATTGGGCAACTAAAATGGATATGCCATTGGGAGACTTCCGCAAACGTCTCCACTCTGGTCGCCGCGCCAAAGATAAAATGGTGCAATCTAACCTGAGGCTCGTGGTATCGATCGCCAAAAAGTACATGAATCGCGGATTATCTTTTCAAGATTTGATCCAAGAGGGCAGCCTCGGCTTGATTCGTGCCGCTGAAAAATTTGATCACGAAAAGGGTTATAAGTTCTCTACTTACGCGACTTGGTGGATTCGTCAGGCGATTACCAGAGCGATCGCCGATCAATCCCGTACTATTCGCCTACCAGTCCATTTGTACGAAACCATTTCGCGGATTAAAAAAACTACCAAATTACTTTCTCAAGAAATGGGGCGTAAACCCACTGAGGAAGAAATCGCCACTCGTATGGAAATGACGATCGAGAAGCTACGCTTTATTGCCAAATCAGCGCAGTTACCGATCTCTCTCGAAACCCCAATTGGTAAAGAAGAAGACTCTCGCCTCGGTGACTTTATTGAGTCCGAAGGCGAAACACCTGATGACCAAGTTGCTAAAAGTCTTTTACGTGAAGATCTCGAAAGTGTACTGGGAACTCTCAGTCCTAGAGAGCGCGATGTCTTGCGTTTACGTTACGGATTGGATGATGGTCGTATGAAGACTCTCGAAGAAATCGGACAGATTTTTAATGTTACTCGTGAGCGTATCCGTCAGATTGAAGCTAAGGCTCTCCGCAAATTGCGCCACCCTAATCGTAATAGCGTCCTCAAAGAGTACATTCGCTAAATATTAAAGGGATTACTTAAGTGATCTCTTTAATATTTGTCCTACAGAAAATAATGCCGATAGTGGTTTTGCCGAAAGTCATACATGGAATGATTGTGAACCTATAACTTCTTAAATCGTCCACATTTTCAGCAAAAATAGACACAGGCTAGACACAAGTGTTATACTCAGAAGCCTGTGAAAAAATGACATCATTTAAAGTTGAATAAGTAACCGTTATGACCAAACGAACTCTACGCGGTAGTGTCCGCAAAAAGAAACGTACTTCTGGATTTCGCGCTAGAATGGAAACCCCCACAGGCAGACGAGTAGTTAGAGCGCGTCGTAGCAAAGGTCGAGTTCGCTTGACAACTGTATAACTTAGTTACCAGATTTAATTCGTAATTCTATTAGTAGTTGATTCGGAATTGTTATTTTCTAGTGCTTCCTAATCAAAATCGTCTAAGGCGGCGCGAAGACTTCGCAAAAGTATATGCTAATGGCGATCGCTACAAGGGCAGTTATTTAAGCTTAAAGATTCTTTTTGATAACGATGCTCCTCCAGTTACAAGGATAGGCATAGTAGTAAGCAAAAAAGTCAGCAAGTTGGCGGTAAGCCGTAATCGATTTAAGCGTCAACTTCGCGCTATTTTCCGTCAACTTCTGTCACAATTAAAGCAAGGGTTGCAAATTGTGGTAACAGTAATCCCTGTTCAAAGCAAGCCAAGTTATCAAGAGATTTGGGACGATCTAAACAAGTTATTAACAAGGGCGAAGGTTCTGCATGGCAGTTAATGAGGAAGTTTATTACGAGGGTGCACCTCATATTGGCGATCTAATCATCAGCTTGCTGATGAGTATTTTTGTGATTACAATTCCTTTAGGAATTGCTTCAATAACCAGAGCGTTGTGGGTACGCTATCGAATCACCAACCGACGCATCACCGTCACAGGTGGTTGGAACGGCAAAAATCGTACAGACATTGTGTATGCTGAAATCGCTAAAGTAGTTATTGTTCCTCGTGGTTTAGGTGGTTGGGGCGACATGGTGTTAACCCTTAAAGATGGCTCTCGTCTTGAGCTAAAGTCTTTGCCTAAGTTTCGTGAAACATACGAATATATTGAATCGAAGCTAAGTCTTAAAGCGCAAGACATCAGCGGCGCAATTGGCAGCAAAGCTTGAAATATTTTAGGATCGCTCTTAGAGGCGATCCTGATTTTTATAAATCAAATGCAAACTCAACAGTAAAGTAGAAAATGGATTTCGGCGTAGGTTTTCTTTCCAACAACATAATGTTGCCTTTCCTAGATTTCTTCTATGGCATCGTGCCTAGCTATGGATTGGCAATTATCGCATTAACGTTGGTGGTGCGTTTTGCATTGTTTCCTGTAAGTGCTAATCAGCTTCGCAGTATGCGGCGCATGAAAATTGCTAACCCAGTGATGCAACAAAGAATTAAAGAAGTTCAAGAGCGCTACAAAAGTGACCCTACTAAGCAGCAGGAAGAAGTAGCTAAAGTTAACTCAGCAAACTTTAAAGAATTTGGCAATCCCTTATCAGGATGCTTACCTGCGATCGTGCAACTACCGATCCTGTTTGCGCTATTTGCAACTCTAAGAGGATCACCCTTTGCAGATATTAATTATTCTCTAAATTTTCAGATCTCAGCTCCTGATAGTCAGGCTCAAATCCAACATCAGCCTTTCACTTCGCCAGGTCAAAACGTTTATTTTGCTGATCGCGTGCATTTCCCAGTTCTTGCAACTGCCTTAAACGGTTCAAGTTTAGCGATCGGTGAACAATCTAAAATTATTTTCCAAACTTCTGACGGGAAAGATTTTCAAGCTCTATCTGCCGAATATCCTGATGTAGAACTTACTCCTACATGGAAAATTACTAAGGGACAAGAATTTGCTGAAGTCCTGCCTGATGGCACAGTAATTGCTAAGCAAGTTGGTGATGTCACAGTTCAAGCAACTGTCCCTGGACTAGCTTCAAATAAAGGTTTCTTGTTTATTAAAGCTCTTGGGAAAACTGGTGTTACCAATGCCGATGGCAGTATTAACTGGGACATCATAGTCATGGTGCTAGGCTTTGGGGTTAGTCTATATGCTAACCAAGCAATTTCTAGTGGAGCAAATCCTAAAAGCCCT
>JAYVVP010000182.1:0-4585 GCA_043786935.1 Pseudanabaena sp.
GGGTCCCAACCTGAGCTAGTAAAGCCGCGATCGCTAATTCTTTTGATATCTTCACCATGACCACAGCCATAGTCAAAGAAAGTTGAGCTTTCTGTAAATAGTCCTGCTTCTAGAGCAAGACGCACAGGTTTGGATAGATCGGGACGATGTATAGCAGCTTTGTGGCGATCAATTTTGATGTCTTCTTTTAGACCCTCACCCCCAGCCCCTCTCCCAGAGAACGAGGGAAGCAAGATGACTTGATGATCTCTTAGTTCAACATTGTATTTCTGTAGACGTTGTTCCCATCCATTGCGAGTGCCGATGGTGCGCGTCTCATGAAATAAGTCGATCGCTTCTTCTTGTTTGGTTAGTTGAGCAAATATCTGATAAAGCGGATAGTCTTGATTTACAAAGGTTTCTTTACGATGCAAGATTGGCGGATTGGGAGATTGATGATAATCGCGCTGTTGAGTAGTTTGGGTTTGGAGGTCAACTTGAATACTTTGATACAATGCAGGATGTGGGTCAGTATCAAAGTCTGGATAGAACAGGTAGGAGATTTTCGGTTGTTCGTAGTTGAATTTGATGATGGTGAATTGAGTAGATTTTGGAAGTAATAATTTGGCTTTATGATCGCATTCTTGTAATTGTGGAGAGAGATAGGCGATCGCAGAAAAATGGACATACAGCGCATTGGGTAACTTTTTGCCAACATTGCTTTGTTGACATAGGTTAATTATTTGAGTGTGATCACAACCTATAATCATTGCGGGAGCAAACTAATCCAACATATATGTATCCAGAATACTCCCTTGGCAAATATCTAACACTAAAAGATTTTTGTACTTGTACACAGACATACCGCAAGTATTATGACAAAACTAATCCCTATCCACAAACCAATATTGAAGAAACCATATTAGCGCTGAAGAATTTACATCAATGGATTATCGATCCAGTCATTGACTATTTTGGGAAGGATAAATTTTGCTTGACCTATGGATTTTGCTCCCCTGACTTAAAAAAGTGGTTGTCGAAGAAAGATTCTGTAACAGGTCTAAAAAACGGACGTGTTGCTCCAGAAATCGATCAACACATGGCTCATGAAATTAATAAAAATGGCAATTACTACTGTTCCCGTTTAGGAGCAGCCTGCGATTTTAAAATCACAAACATTACCAGTAATATAATTGTAGATTGGATTTTGGCGAACCGATTGCCCTTTGATTCGCTATACTTTTATGGCTTAGAACGATCGCTGCATATTAGCTATGGATTTCAGCATAAGCGAGATATTCGTGCATTTAATGATCGCGGTGTTCCAACCCAAAAGGGTATTGAGAGTTGGGTTAAGCTTGCCAAGCAAATTAAAGAGTAAATATGGTTCAGACTATCAACAGCAATACTTCTAGCGGCACGGAATTAATTTTTGCCCGACATGAAACGTTTTATCCTCGATATAGCTGGTTGAAAAAAGGATTTCAGGCAGTCAGCGAAAATTCGGGGATTTTCCTAGAAGAAGATGCTCACATTCAACTAGGGGTAGGCAAAAACATGGCGAAGGCAATTCGCTATTGGTGTGGGGCGTTTAAGTTGATTGAGGACGATCGCGATTGCCAACCATCACAATTTGGGAGGATGTTACTGGGTGATGATGGTTATGATCCTTTTTTAGAAGATCCTGCTTCGTTGTGGTTGTTGCATTGGCATTTGTTAAAGCAACCATGTAGAGCCACGGCTTGGTATGCTGCCTTTAATGCTTTACGTCAAGCTGAATTTACGTCTGAGGATTTGAAATTAGCATTGGTAAAGTATCGAGATGCTTTGGGAAATCGAACTGTTGAAGCCTCACTAAAAAAAGATGTGACTTGTTTATTGAGAATGTACGTTAGACAAAATAATGATATTAGTCTGAACGAAGACAATTTGGATTGTCCTTTCGCAGAGTTAGGCTTGATTCAAAGGGCAGGTGACTCTTTGCATTACGCATTTCGGATTGGGGCGAAACCAAGTCTCCATGCCGAAATTGTCGTTGCGGCTTGTCTAGATTTTGCTGAGTCTCTTAGTAGTGGTCAGAGAACAATCTCCTTATCACGATTGTTATTTGATGAAGGTAGTCCAGGGATGGTGTTTAAACTGTCTGAGAGTGCGCTTTGTGATGCGATCGAGCAAGTAGAAAGATGGTGTAATGCGATCGCCTTATCGGAAAGTGCAGGCTTAATTCAGATGGTATTCACCCAAGCGCCAACAAAAGTCAGTCAAACAATCTTGAATAAATACTACAAACATTAAATGCTTAAGTTGTCAGAATATTTTTATTTAAATCGCCGCTATGCAAGATCTATAAATCTAGAGCGAGATCTTGATAATCCTAACTCAGTCAAGGGGTATGTCTTAACCGATCGCTCTTTATATGCTCTCAAACAAATTTTGGTAGATGTGCCTGAATCTGAGCAGACTCAAGCGATTACACTAACAGGAGTATATGGTACGGGAAAATCAGCGTTTGCCCATTTCTTGGCTTGTCTATGTGATGGTGAAACGGTAGTTAAGCAAGATGCTTTAGCAATCACTCAAAAAGCAATCACAGAAGCAGAATTTCAAAAATTAAATCATAATTTGCCTGAAAAGGGTTGCTTTAGGGCGATCGCTACGGCGCAAAGAGAACCTCTGGCAAATACAATTATTCGAGCTTTGGATTATGGCGCAAATCATTTTTGGAAGAAGAAGAGTAAGCCTGAGATCGCAACTCAGCTTGTGGATCTAGCTGGGGAAATTAGGGCTGGTCATAAAGTCGATAGTAAGACTGCATTACAGATAGTGCGAGAAGTAATTGCAACAGCCAAAACTGATGTGCTGTTAATTGTCGATGAGTTGGGCAAGAACTTAGAATACGCATCCCTACATCCAAATGAGGCAGATCTTTATCTTTTGCAGCAATTAGCAGAATTAAAACAAACTAATGGACAGAAGTTTTATCTAATTGGTTTATTACATCAGTCTTTTGCTGACTATGGTGAGAGATTAGCTTCATTACAACGTAATGAATGGACAAAAATTCAAGGGAGATTTCAAGATATTCCTTTCACTGAGTCAGCACGACAAATGACAAGGTTGATTGGACAGGCGATCTCTCGTTCTGGGGATAAAACTAAAAAATATGACGCACTTATAGATGCTCAAATAGATAGTCAAGCAGAAGAATGGTGCGAAACTTTGCGATCGCAAGTTGATGATATTTCGCCTGAACTACTAGCGGCCGCGTATCCACTACATCCTATAACGGCTTTAGTGTTACCAATTATTTGCACTCGATACGCTCAGAATGATCGCTCATTATTTACATTCCTAACTAGCTCAGAACCATACGCATTAAGGAGTCATTTAGATGAGTTTTGTTTGGAAAAAGATGGTATTCCCACTTTAAAGTTAGATCGTGTCTACGATTACTTTATAGAAGCAGCAGGAATAGGATTAGCGAGCCGTCCACAATTACAAAAATGGGTGGAAATTCAAACTTTGGTGAGTGACGCAAGGAATTCTGACCCAGAGAGTTTGAAATTACTCAAAACAGTGGGTATCCTCAATCTAGTCACCTCCACAGGTGGATTAAGAGCATCACGAGATTTGGTAATGTGGGCAATGTGTGATCAGCCTAACGATCGCACATTACAAACATCAATTAGCCGTTTAATTGATGAATTTCTCAATCAAAAAGGGATTTTGCATCATCGTAAGAAAATTGATGAGTTAAGAATTTGGGAAGGTTCGGATTTTGATGTAGAAAGTGCAATTACTACTTACATTGAGAGTGAAAGATCGTCTTTAGCCAAAATATTAGCTGATGTGTCTAAGCTCAAGCCTGTAGTTGCTCAACGCCATAGCTATACAACAGGCACAACTCGCTATTTTGAGAGAATCTATCTAGATAACGATGTTAACTGGAATGAATTGTGTTGCTCAAATCATAGTTTTGATGGATTAATTGGTTATTGGGTAGGTGCAGAGCCACCACAGTCCGTACCAGTCGAGACTGCCGATAAAAAACCTTTGATTGTGGTTAATTCTACTAATCTCAAACTTTTAGAAATATCGGCTTTAGAATATACAGCACTTCAGAAAATCCGTGCTAAGTATCCTGAAATAGAGCGAGATAAAGTGGCTGCTTTGGAAATTCGTCATCGGATGGTTCAAGCAGAAAGACTATTAGATGAGGCTTTAAGTCAAGCTTTTGCAGTCGGGCAGCATCAAAATGTCTGTTGGATACAAGGCGATCGCGTAGTGATTAGTCGGGCAATTGACTTTAATTCTAAGCTGTCAGAAGTTTGCGATCGCGTTTATCACAAGGGCATGACACTCTGGAATGAGTTGATTAACCGCCGTGAACTCAGTTCGCAGATGGTCAGAGCTTTGCGGACGCTAATTCAGGCGATGTTAGATCATGGCGATCGTGAAGGGTTAGGACTAAGTGGAAATGGTCCCGAAGTGAGTATTTACACCTCAGTATTACAGACAACAGGAATTCATCGAAAAGAAGATGGTCTTTGGGGATTTCATCCACCCACTTATCCCTTGATGAAATCAGTTTGGGAAGCAGTCGAAA
>JAYVVP010000183.1:0-12483 GCA_043786935.1 Pseudanabaena sp.
AATACTGAGAATCAATACCATTAAAAACTTTTTTAATTTTCTGCTTACTGATCCCTATATCTTGAATCAGCCATTTCTCAATATCTGAAGAAATAGCAATAAAAATTTGAGGAGAGAAGATTTTTAGATAATTTTGTAAAATCAAGTATCTTAATTGAAGATTTTTATCTTTTAACGATTTTGCTAAATGAGAAGTCTTAAGAAGATGTGATGTTGCAATACATTTAATCCCTGTAAAAATCTTTAAAAGATATGCTAGGAGCAGCATGGAGTAGCCATGAACGTGAAAGACTTGAATTTTATACTTCTTGACAGTCTCTAAGATCTTCGGAAAACTTGCAAAAGTTGGAAATGTTTGATTTAAGCTATCAAAAACAATCCATTCTTCTGATAATGCTTTTAAGGCTTCAAAACGTTTTAATGAAGAATCATCAAAACCGACTTTACCAGTTATTAGAACTACTTTCCATCCAGAAGCAGCTAATCCATTCATTAGAGTTTCACAATGTGAAGCAATTCCATCATTACAATCAACTCTACTGATTAAAAAAGCTACAGTTTTACTTGATTCTACGATCATTTCTTTCCCTGAATAATATATCAATGATTGCAAAAGAGCTAAAATTCAAAGACTCAATTACAGCAATTCTCATTATGGCTTTTGATTTGCCTGAGCCGTCAAATTCTGAAAGAAGGCATTGGCTTTTCAAAGATCGCTATTGCGAATAGCCATAATAGCTGTTACTAAATCAAGACAAAGTTCTTATAATGAGAATTGCTGCTCAAATTATAAGCGTAATTAAGATTGCTTGATCAGTATATATAATTAGAAAAGGCAATCTTTTCTTAATGTTTTTCTAAGTAAAATAAAGATTGCTTTAAGGATAATATTATTTACTCTAAATTGCATCCTATCACCTCATATAATTTAAACTTTCTATATAAAATCAACCATGAATCCTAGAAAGCTTTCACAATTGATAAGGACAGAGCCACCTATCGAGAAATCTAAACCATTACCAACAACCGAAGCGTGGTTTGTGATTTTCATTTTCATTTTTGTGACAGTAATCTTACTTGTAGCTGGTGCTATTGGGAGCAAGATCCTAAGTGTTATATTTCCTTTAGGAGCATTTATAGTTAGTTGGTTTCTTTATTTTCGCTACCCTTCTTTATATATTGGATTCGTATGGTGGTTAGTATTTTTATCTCCTTTTATCCGCCGTTTAGCTGATTTCCGAACAGGTGCATTTACTGATTCCAATCCAATTTTACTCGCTCCTTCTTTAGCCATAATTATCGCAGCACATACAATGTATTTCAATCTCTCTAAATCTAAAGAACAAGGTACCATACCTTTCGTCTTAGCTGTAGCGAGTGTTCTATACGGATATTGTGTGGGATTGTTAAATCCATCGGCTACATTTGTTAAAGCAACACTTTCGTGCCTAGGATGGATTACCCCCATCATATTTGGATATCATCTGTATATTAATTGGCGGCGATATCCTGAATATAGTAAAACAATTCAGAAGGTGTTCTTGTGGGGAAGTTTAATTGTCGGGGCTTATGGAGTTTATCAGTATATAGTTGCACCTGAATGGGACAGATTATGGTTAGTAGGTTCTAAAATGACCGGTAGTGCAGGTAGTCCCGTGCCTTATGGAATGCGCGTGTGGAGTACATTAAATTCCCCTGGTCCCTTCGCTGATATGATGGCAACGGCTTTACTAGTACTATTTAGTTGTCGAAGTCCATTTGTTAATCCAGCCGCAGTATTAGGTATACTTTCATTTTTATTTAGTGCAGTTCGTACTGGTTGGCTAGGTTGGTTAGGAGGAATAATCTTCTTTATCTCTTCTTTGAAGTCTAAGCAACAGCTTCGCTTAATTGTGACAGGGCTAATTCTAGCTATGTTGATTATTCCCTTAGCTTCAATTGAGCCTTTTTCAACCAATATTGGGATAAGGCTTAATACACTAGGAGACTTACAAAATGATGATAGCGCCCAAGTTAGACAAGGTATTTACCAAGGGTTCTTTAACTATGGGATATACAATTTGATAGGAGATGGTCTTGGTGTAAATGATAATGTAGATGCTGGGATTTTATCTTTTATTCTGGATTTAGGTTGGATTGGGACATTACCTTATTTAGGTAGCCTTTTATTAGGAGGTGTTTTACTATTCAGAAATCTAGGTAAGTATTCTGATTTATTTATTAATATTTCATGTGCTGTTTTGATCAAATCGATCGCCTTTTTTCTTGCAGCTCGTGCGACATCAGGTATTCATGGCATGATCATTTGGATGTTTTTAAGTATGGGTTTGGCAGGGCAACGTTATTTAAACTATCAAATGAATTTACTCAAGATTGAGCCAACTTTAGCTGTAAAGGAATCTGAAAAAATACTATAATCTGAAACGTTAATACGTCGAAAACCGCAAAGAATTGACTCAGAGAAATTAATGGTAACTTTATGAGACTTTGTATTGTTACACATAACATTATTAAGGGAGATGGGCAAGGTCGAGCCAATTATGAGGTTGTTTTAGAGGCAATTCGCTGCGGTCATCAAATTACTTTGATTGCAAATAATGTTTCACCAGATCTTCAACAAAATAGTCACATTAATTGGGTCTATATCTCTGCAACAAGTCTGCCAACCTCTCTACTCGGTAATCTAGTTTTTACTTGGAAGAGTGCGGAATGGTTGCGATCTCATCGACAAGAGTTTGACGTGGTGATGACTTGTGGAGCAGTTACATCGGCAGCGAGTGATGTTAACGCAGTGCATTTTGTCCATAGTGCCTGGTTAAAGTCGTCTGCTCATACATCACGTTTGCGCAAAGATTTATACGGTAGTTATCAGTGGTTATTTACTGCTTTGAATGCGAATTGGGAAAAAAAAGCTTTCCGACAAGCAAAAATTGTGGTGGCAGTATCTGAGCGCGTTAAGCAAGAACTAATCTCAATTGGAGTTCCATCGGAACGAATTCGGGTAGTTATAAATGGCGTTGATATTGATGAGTTTTCACCTCAGTCAGGAGATCGCCGCGAATCTGGACTAAAAGAGGGAGTAACCTTAGCTCTATTTGTAGGAGACATTCGTACTCCAAGGAAGAACTTGGATACTGTACTACATGCTTTGGTTAAAGTACCCGAGCTACATCTGGCGGTTGTGGGAGCCACTGAGAGAAGCCCTTATCCTAAGTTGGCAAAGAATTTAGGAGTAGGTGAGCGCGTCCATTTCTTAGGATTTCGGCGGGATGTTCCACAAATTATGAAAGCGGCGGATTTATTTGTTTTTCCATCTCGATATGAGGCTTGTACTCTTGTTTTGCTAGAAGCTATGGCAACGGGTTTACCTGTTATTACTGCTGTTACAACAGGTGGGGCTGAGATTGTCACACCTGAATGTGGGATTTTACTTTCTAGCTCGGAAGACGTTGCAGCTTTAGCAGATGGACTTAATCATCTGGCTAGCGATCTCCATCTTAGAGAAAAAATGGGAAAAGCAGCTAGAGCGATCGCTGAGCAGCATAGCTGGAAGAGTAAAGCTAAAAAGTATGTTGATCTTTTTGAAGAAGTTAATTTAGTAAAATCTTAACCACAAATGAAAATATCTGTAGTTATCCCAACTTATCGCCGTCCTCAAGACCTAGTTCGTTGCCTAGATGCGTTGAAAAAGCAAATTCGTCCAGTTGATGAACTATGGATTATTGTTCGTGATACTGATGAAGAGACTTGGCAGTTTTTGGAAGATTTTGACAGGGAGTTGCTTCCTTTGCATACAGCCAAAGTAACTGTGTCTGGGGTGATCGCAGCGATGAATCTTGGACTCGATTCGGCTACTGGCGATATTATTGCTTTTACTGACGACGATGCTGCACCTCACCCTGACTGGCTAGAGAGGATCGAAACTTACTTTGTTGCTGATCAAAACATCGTAGGTGTAGGTGGGCGTGATTGGGTCTATCACGGTGATGAATTAGAAGAAGGTGCGCGTCCTATTGTAGGTAAGTTGCAATGGTTTGGACGCATAATTGGTAATCATCATATTGGTATTGGTGGAGCTAGGGATGTTGATGTTCTCAAGGGGGTGAATATGAGTTTTCGCCGCACAGCGATCGCTGATTTGCACTTTGATCAGAGAATGCGTGGTACTGGGGCACAAGTACATTTTGAAGTAATTTTCTCTTTAGCATTAAAACAGCGCGGCGGAAAGCTGATATATGATTCGCAAATTGGTGTTGATCATTTTCGAGGTGCTCGCTTTGATGAAGATCAGCGAGATAAATTTAATAGCCTTGCCCTGTTAAATGCTGTACACAACGAAACTTTAGCCTTATTAGAATATTTGCCTCTGAGCAGGCGCTTAATATTTCTAATATGGGCGGTTGCGATCGGGACAAGGGATGCACGTGGCTTACTTCAATGGCTAAGATTTTTGCCTAAGGAGGGCGCTTTGTCGGGACAAAAATTATGGAGTAGTTGGCAGGGACGTTGGCAAGGATGGCAAACTTGGCAAAAATCTTGAGGACATATGGATGTTTGCGATCGCATCCTAGAAAGAACGAAAATAGGGATACCCTTTGGGAGTGCCAAATTCTGTTTCTAGCTCGAAGTTAATAATGCCCCAACGAGATTCTTGATCTTCGGGAGGGCTAAATTCTATATTTAATCCGTAAAGACGTTGCACATTAGAGCTGATCGGACTTGTTTCAAGGTAAAGGCTGACTAGCTCAATGTAGCGATGAGCAATAGTTACTTTGATAGCTCGGTAACCTTGAGTATAGAGCCGATCTATACTTTCATGAATCTCAAAGCGAATTCCATCTGGATGAATATGTTGTCGATACCATTCATCATTCCATAGTCGCCAGTGGCGGTCAGATTGTAAGTGAACTAAATCTTTGCAATTAGGATGGACTTCAAAAGCACCATGACGTGGACAAAGATAGGTGTCAGTCAGAATCAAGGCGGGAATAATTTGGCGACAATGAGGACATTTAATTTCAGAACCAAAGACTGGATATTGCTGAGCCGAAGTGACTGTCCTCATGGTTTATAGAATCTAGGAGGTTTTGCTCTAGATTTTAACACGTCATTTCAAGTCCCAATTATAGTAATTTGCTTTCAAATTTGCTACAAATAAAAACATAAAGCCAATTGCGGGGCTAAGCCCTGCAACTCTTCGGGTGGCGGGTTTGATCAACAACTGCTGTAATCATAAACTGGCTACACAAACTCTATCTCAGACACAAAAGACAAATTATGGTTCAGATGAATACACTCTAAACTTTAGTAACCCGCTAAAATTTTTGAGATAAAAATATTTAATCCTCATAAAAGTAAGGTTAGGATGATAAAAGCTAACCCAAAAGTCCACTGGGGATTAGCCGGAAACCGCGCTAATCATGCTGAAAAGTACCTAAGGTGGTTTGTCGAGTTCTGCCCTGTCTCGATCGCAATGTTTGATTGCGATCTGCGTTATGTATTGGTGAGTCAGCCTTGGGTGAAAATGTTGGGTATACCTCGACTTAAGCTAATTGGCACAAATATTTATGACTCATTACCGAGTGCGATCGCACATAGACATGGGCTAGAACGCTGCTTAATCGGTGGTCAAATGCATTACTCAGCGGAAGTTGAGATTGCAGTTCGTGGCGAGTTGGCAAGTAATTTTCAGTGGGTAGTGCAGCCTTGGTATACGGATGATGGTTCTGTGGGCGGTCTAATTGTGGCTAGCTATGTTTTAGGGGATAGCCAGTCAGAAGTTCTTAAGCGTCAGTTAGACGAAGAGATTGCCGAGCGTCAATATATTGAAGACGCTTTTACCAAAATTGGTACGGCTCTAGAAAGTGCTAATGATGCTGTTTGCATTACGGACAATATAGGAAAGCCCATTTATATTAATTTAGCTTTTAACGATCTTTTCGCCTATAATTTATCTGAATTACAGCAACCAAAACGGTTTCAGTCTCTATTTAGTGATGATAGACCCGAAGTCAAAATTGCTGATGTTATTCATACGGCAGTCATGTATGGAGGGAAGTGGTCGAGCGAACTAGAAATGCGCGATCGCAATCTCCAGCATATTCCAATTAGTTTAAGGGTAAATCCTGTCAAAAGTGTGTCAGGCGAGGTGATTGGCACGACTTATATTTGTACTAATATTCGCGATCGCAAAGTGGCGGAAGCAGAAATCAACAAAAGTTTTGCGGCGCTAGGGGCGACTCTTGAAGCAACAGCAGATGGCATTTTAGTGCTAGATTCGCTTGGAAATATTATTATTTGCAATCAAAAATTTGTTGATCTTTGGCGGATACCCGACCGCGTTTTTACATCCCATGATGATTCTTATATCCTCAAATATGTGCTCAAACGGATTATCTCGGCAGAGCATTTGCAGGATTTTGGTAAAGGGCTAAGTAGTGACGAAAATAGTTTTGAAATAGTTGAGTTGGATGATGGCAGAACTTTGGAATGCTATTCGCAACCACAAAATATTATGGATAGTTATGCTGGTCGGGTTTGGAGTTTGCGTGATATCACCGAACGCCTTGCCGCAGAAGCTCAGGTTCGCGCCTCTGAAGAAAAATACCGCCTGCAAGCAGAAATACTAGAGAAGGCTTTACAAGAGTTGAAAAACGCGCAATCACAATTAATTCAATCGGAAAAAATGTCTGGATTGGGGCAACTGGTGGCAGGAATTGCTCATGAAATCAATAATCCTGTAAATTTTATTTATGGCAATCTTTCTTATGCCGAAAACTACACAAGTCAGCTATTAAATCTCGTTGATACTTACCGAAATCATTATCCTAATCCAGTCAAGGTGTTGCAAGAAACTCTAGAAGAGATAGATATTGATTTTCTTACTGCTGACTTTGTAAAGTTGATGAGTTCGATTCGCATTGGTGCAGAACGAATCCAAGGAATTGTGCAGTCGCTTCACAAGTTCTCCCGTAGTGACGAAGCAGGATCTAAGTATGTAGATATTCATGAAGGGATTGATAGTACTTTAATGATTCTGCAAAGTCGGCTTAAGGCGACTCATAACCGTCCTGAGATTCAGATTGAAAAGATTTATGCTGATCTTCCTGAAGTCGAATGTTACGCAGGGCAATTAAATCAAGTGTTTATGAATCTCTTAACTAATGCAATTGATGCACTTGAAGAGGATGCTCAAACGAATGGAACTTGGCAAGTCATTAATGACAAACCGCAATGGATGAGGGAAAATGGTAAGATTTCTAAGCTTCGGATTCAAACAGGGATTCAAAAGGAAAATCAAAAGTGCGATCGCCTAATAATTAAAATTTCTGATAATGCTAAAGGAATTCCCGAAGAATTACGGAATCGTTTGTTTGACTTGTTTTTTACAACTAAGCCTGTAGGTAAAGGAACGGGACTGGGCTTATCGATCGCCTATCAAATTATTACTGAAAATCACGGTGGTAAATTGTCATTTACTTCTGAGGTTGGCAAAGGTACGGAATTTATAATCGAGATTCCTTTAGAACAATTTGATAAATAACTGCTGTAAAATAGGCGCACTTATTCTAACTTGATAAAATTTATGCGATCGCAATGGGAATGCTTGCTACAAAACCTTGGCTGTTGGCAAGGTTCATTTACTCGTTTATCGAATAGAGGAGAGATTTTAGAAGACATTCCTAGCGAAACTAGTCTTAAACTCAAAGAAGACAATCAAACGATGCGACAAGTTGTCCGCCGCTTTTATGAAGACGCGCCACAGGATTTAGTTTTGGAATACCGCACTCTCAATAAGAGTACAACTTTTTTTGAAAATGGTGCTTTTTCACAAGGTTCGCTACAATTTGCGCCGTTTACTGAATTTGGAGCAGAGTTAGGCTTGATTTATGACGATCGCCGTGTGCGACTGGTCACGCTCTACGACAAAGCAAGTCAACTTGATCGCTTTACTTTCATTCGTGAGCACTTGCCCAATAGCACCACGCCCGAACGTCCACCACTGACCCTTGATGATTTGCTAGGCAAATGGGAAGGTGAAGCGACTATGCTCTCCTCTGATTGGCTTGTACCAGAAGTCTCTTCCAGTACTACCGAATGGCAGCGAGATGGCGATCGCGTGATTATGTCTCCTCTACAAATGCAAAACCCAATGGGAAAGCAAACAATCACCTCACTTGCCAAGATTGATTCAACTAATCCACAAATATTACATTTCGATCAAGACAATTTATCTGTCCAAACCTTATTTTTACCCGATGGTACATCTTTCACCTGTCCTAAAGCGATCGCCACACATCAGCCATTTCGCTTGTCTCTATCATGGTTACTAAACCCAAATCTACATCAACGCATGATTCGCGCCTATGATGACAAAGGTGGATGGAATAGCCTTACTCTGGTGACTGAGCGCAAAGTAATGTAGTCTGATTAGTGATTTGTTTAAAATAAATGGACTTAATTTAGTACTAACAGATAATTAATTTATGGCGGATACTACTCGCAAGCTTCTAATTAAGCGCATTGTAATAATGCTGATTTTTCTGGCACTCTTTATCGGTGCATTTTCTAGCGCACTCTATTTCTATCAAAATGATGGTACGCAACGTTCAGCCAACCTGACCTTTGGGGACGAAAAAACTCCAAATCGAATTGATGTTTCTGTCAACTTATTAGGTGTTGATCCGATCAAATCAGAAATACATCTTCGTTTCGCGCCAAGACCTGAAGGGACATACGCTAAAGATGATCGCCTCACTAAAGAACTAAAATTCTTTACAGGTATTGAAAGTGGTAAAGCTGAAGTCACACTTGAAAAAAATCGTATACCTGACTCGGTAACAGGTTCATTGTCCATAGTTAGTGGTAAAGTCAGCGACTATCCTTTTGATAAGCATACTTCTGATTTCTATCTCTTTTTTACTAATCCTAAAGATGAGAAAGAAGAGATTCCCATGGTTATTCATTTCTATGGAGCGATCTCAGGCTATAACATTGATGTTGACTACATTCCCAAAACTGAATTTGAATCGTCAGATACTTACACAGGTTTACGAGTAACTGTATCGCGATCGGTGATCACTAAGTCTTTCTCTATCTTCTTAATGATTGCCATGTGGTTGATTGGCTTGGTTGTGTTCACGATGACGATGGTTGTGGTGTGGCAACCCCGCCCAATTGAATTTGGGATGTTTACTCTCATTGCGGGTATGCTGTTTGCCTTACCAGCGGTACGAGGGCTTCAGCCTAGTGTTCCTCCGCTTGGCGGATTGTCAGATTTTCTATCATTTTTCTGGGCAGAGTCACTAGTAGCAGTTTCTATGCCGATTTTATTCTTCACTTGGCTAACCCGCTATAAAAAGCCTAGCTAAAAAAAATTTAAAACCTATTAAACTTTTAGAAGTCCTGCAAAATAAGACTTCTAAGAGTTTATTTGTATAAACTCTTAGAAGTAAGTCGCGAATTATCCAAAACCTCAGTCTTAATATAACTATGTCATTACCGCCCATTATTGAGCAAATGCTCTTGCCTGCATTTTATGAATATCCTGTCACTGAGCCAATTCAGCTTTTGCAAACTCATATTTCTTTTGTGTTGCTCACAGGTTCCTATGCTTATAAAGTCAAGAAGCCAATGAATTTTGGTTTCTTAGATTTTTCCACTTTAGAAAAGCGCAAATATTTTTGCGAAGAAGAACTCCGTCTCAATCGCCGACTTGCTCCTAAATTGTATCTTTCAGTTTTGCCAATTATTGAAAAAGATGGAAAGTATGGCTTTGATAAAACTGGCACAGGAACGGCTGTGGAATATGCGATCGCTATGCCAGAGTTTTTGCAAGCGGATTTGTTGATTGAGATGTTTGGCTCAGGCAGACTAACATCTGATCATGTGAAACAGATTGGCGAACAGTTAGCAGCATTTCATCAACAAGCTGAGACTAATGATCATATTAATAGCTTTGGCACAATGGAAGCAGTTCGGGCTGTTGCCAATGACAACTACGCCTGTACTGAGAAGTATATTGGGCTAGTTGCTCAAACTGATGAGCAACTAGCCCAAACTCGTAAGTTTACTGATCAGTTTTTTGCAGATAATATCGCTTTATTTAGCGATCGCATTGCTAAGGGGAAAGTTCGCGAATGTCATGGTGATGTCCATTTAAAAAATATTTGTTTATATCAAGATCAAATTCAGATTTTTGACTGTATCGAATTTAATGAACCATTCCGTAATAGCGATGTGCTATATGATGCTGCATTTCTATTAATGGATTTGCAGTTCCGAGGTAGAAGAGATCTCGCAAATATTTTTCTAAATACTTATCTGGAACGCACAGGTGATTATGAAGGAGTCGTATTGCTGCCCCTCCATTGCAGTATGCGAGCCTATATTCGCGCCAAAGTCACGTCATTTTTGCTTGATGATCCAAATATTCCCACAGATGTGAAAGACAATGCCAAAACAGAAGCCTCGGCATATTACAAATTAGCTTGGGAATACACACAGCCAAAACAAGGCAAACTAATCCTCATGTCAGGAGTGTCTGGTTCAGGTAAAAGCACTACTGCGAAAGCGATTGCATCTGAGCAAGATGCAATTTATCTGCGATCGGATGCCATTCGCAAGCAATTAGCAGGAATAGATCTGATGCAGCGTGGCAGTGACGATATCTATACCCCAGAGATGACTGCGAAAACTTATGCTCGTCTCACAGAGTTAGGAGTTTTGTTAGCTAGCAAAGGATTTACGATAATCCTTGACGCTAAATATGATCGCGTTAGTTTAAGAAGTGAAGCGATCGCCTCCGCCAAAGCTCAAAATATCCCTTGTGAGATCATTTATTGCACTGCACCTATGGAAGTTTTGCAACAACGTTTACGCGATCGCGCTCAAGCTAATAATGACATCGCTGATGCCACAGTTGATCTATTAGCCAGTCAACAAGTCGCCTTTGAAGACTTCACAGCTGAGGAGTTAGTTTTAGTCAAAAAAGCATAGCTGCTTAACTATTCACGATTTATGCTGTGCCTTGTACATTACAAACCGTGAATATGTGAATAATTTCGGCTTATCGATAATCCGTTAATATATAAACACTAACCTTGCATTAAAAATGTTATGTCCGATCGCCTGAAACTTTTCCGCAGGTTGATGTCAGCTTTTGAAGGCACTTCTAATCCTCAACGCGCTGTTGAACGGGGATTTTATGTCAATCTGCCAAATAATCCTATTGAAGAAATTACTGGCAGAGTTGCACTTCGTCCTTCTTCAGTGCATTTGCTCTTTGGGGGCATTGGATCTGGCAAAACAACACAGTTAATGTTAACGCAACAGGCTTTAAATGATTTAGAAGATATCAAAGCTATTTATGTTGATGTTAGTCTTGTTACCGATATTTCTGATCTAAAATCTGGGGCTTTAATTGCGATCGCAGGACTTGAATTAATAAATATATTAGGTAGGTCTTTCAGTTCAGAGCTAGAAGATTCCAAGAAAATAATTAAGAAAGCAGCATATGGCTATACAGAATATATTCCTATGGATATTACAGCAATAGCCTTTGGTAAGCCAAGAGAAGTTAATTACAAAGGTTTGATTTCTACTGAAAATAGAGAAAGTAGAGAATCAATTTTGCTAGCCTTTTCTGCTCTAAGTAAAGCTGCCATATCAACAACAACAAAAGAAATAATCTTTCTGTTTGGCGGTCTAGATCGATTAAGTAAATCAAAAACTTTTATTGATTCTGCACTTGATGATGTAATTGAAATTAATAAGACTGGAGTTGGATCGGTTCTTGTAGGTTCTATTATAATCCCATATGTAGAGAGAGCTTATATTGCAGGAATTACAGGGTATTCTTACTTCTTACCATATTTGGATGCATTGGAAAATGTTGAAGCCAAACAATTTTTTACAGAGATTCTTAAGGTAAGAGATCCTGAAAACTTTATAGCTCAAGATGCAAGGGAATTACTGATATTTCATTCTGGAGGGGTTTTACGCGATTTAATGTCTCTCTGCCAAGCGTCTATTGAAGAAGCCTATATGGATGGTTCGGATCAGATTACAAAGCAACACGCAATTCAAGCATTTGAACCAATGATTCGTTCAAAACTAATTGGATTAACTGATTCAAGCATAGATGCTCTTCACAAAGTTATAACTGAGAAATCATTTTCTCCGAGAACTGCTGAAGATTTTGAACTAATGCTAACAGGGCATATCTTGGAGTATAGATATCCTCGACAACGGTTTGTTGTTCACCCAATATTAGTTCCAATTATCGAAAATATGGTTGAAAGTGTAGCTAATGGATAATAAATTATCTTTTCTAGATGCGAGTAATAATCTATCTTCTATAGATGAATTATTACAAAAAATTGGAGCGGGTACTGGTTCCGTCAAGTGAGACACAAAAAAGTATATTTGAAGCCAGTTAAAAGACATATCGAATAGAAAACAACTGTGACCAAGAAAGCCCAA
>JAYVVP010000184.1:0-12463 GCA_043786935.1 Pseudanabaena sp.
GCAGGAGCAGTTGTTGATGAAGTTGACAATATGCGTCTTGATCGAATTACTGAAAATGGAAGACACCAAGGCATTGCTGTTCAAGTTTCTGCCTATGAATACGCTGATCTTGATGAGTTGATTGCCAGTGCCAAAGAGAAATCTACTCAACCTGTAATTGTGATTGCGGATGGAATTACCGATCCCCATAATCTAGGGGCGATTATTCGCAGTGCTGCTGCTCTCGGAGCGCAAGCTCTAGTGATACCTCAGCGCCGTGCTGCGGGTATTACTGCCACGGTTGCCAAAGTTGCGGCTGGTACATTGGAAATTTTGCCAGTGGCGCGTGTAGTTAATCTCAACCGCGCTCTTGAGAAAATCAAAGAGGCTGGTTTCTGGGTTTACGGAGCTATGTCAGATTCAGGTAGTGCTATCCACAAAACCAAGTTCTCTGGCGCGATCGCATTAGTAATTGGTGCTGAAGGAGAAGGTTTGAGTCTGTCGATCCAAAAAAATTGTGACTTTCTAGTATCTATACCTTTAGAAGGAAAAGTAGACAGCTTAAATGCCTCAGTTGCCACTGGAATGGCTCTATATGAGATTTTTAGGCAACGTTGGGTAAATACGTTAAACCTGAACAATTTGTCTTGAATACATACTTTAAGTTATACAAATGTATTGGAAGAAAGTATTAAGTTTCAACCTTAGCTATCTTTTTAAGTTAAGTTTGAAAATACAGGCAAAGTTTTTAATTTAAAGCTTAATCGTTCTCTTAAACCATTCACCTCAGTTAAGTAAAAATATGGGTGGTAATTTGTTCAAAAATATCTTTACCTCAGTTCTCGAAGCGCTTGGTTTGGCTGTATGGATTGAAATCGTTACCGATTCGCCACGTTGTACTTACTACTTTGGACCTTTTACCAGTGAGTCTGAAGCTGAGTTAGCGAAAATAGGTTACATCGAAGATTTGGAAGCGGAAGGTTCTAAAGGTTTGGCTGTAATGGTTAAGCGCTGTAAGCCTGAAAAACTAACTATCTACGATGATTCACTGGATTTTAAGTTTGACCGCTTTCCTGCATTCAGCGGTCAGACTCCATAGCAATTAAATTAATGAATCTGATTAGGGGCTTGAGTCCCTAATTTTTTTGTCAAATAAATGCATAATTTTCAAAAATCTATAGCTTGTTGTACAAGCGATCGCTGAATGAATGATTTAGGATGAAAAGGATTAGTGCAAGGCACTGCCCATCTTCATCCTAAAATTATTTTTTAGTAAGCATATGTTATTTGGACTCGGTAAAAAGTTAACGCTTCCAACTGCGGAAGATGCACTAGTAGGTAGATCTTCCGCAATTCC
This sequence comes from Pseudanabaena sp., assembly GCA_043786935.1. Lineage (GTDB taxonomy): Bacteria > Cyanobacteriota > Cyanobacteriia > Pseudanabaenales > Pseudanabaenaceae > Pseudanabaena. The sequence goes on from JAYVVP010000184.1 coordinate 1,337, forward strand.
TACAGCATCTCATCATTTTGTAAATGGTAAGGCGCTTAAACCACCCTTCCCAGAAGGTATGGAAACAATTGTTTTTGGTCTAGGGTGTTTTTGGGGAGCAGAGCGTTGTTTCTGGAAACAAAGTGGAGTTTATGTTACGGCTGTCGGTTATGCAGCTGGATTAACTCCTAACCCCACTTATGAAGAGGTTTGTTCGGGTAAAACAGGACACAATGAAGTTGTCTTGGTAGTTTACGATCCCAACGAGATTAGCTATTCAGAGTTGCTAAAAGTTTTTTGGGAATCTCATAACCCTACTCAAGGAATGAAACAGGGCAACGATACTGGCACTCAATATCGCTCAGGAATTTATGTTTACAACGATGTCCAAAGAAAGCTCGCTGAAGACGCAAAGGAAGTCTATCAAGATGCGCTTAAGGCTTCAGGAATGAAGCAAGGCATTACGACAGAGATTTGTGATATGGGTGAGTTTTATTATGCTGAAGGCTATCATCAGCAATATCTAGCCAAGAATCCAGGCGGATATTGCGGTTTGGGCGGTACAAATGTTTGTTATCCTGCTGCCGCAGTTTAGATTAGCAATTATAAAAAAAGGAGAAGCAACGCTTCTCCTTTTTTTATAATTGCTGCAAATTATTGATAACTATAGCCGCAAGTTTATTTGCTGCGCCAGATTCACCACATACTTTTTTTAAGCGATCGCGCATTTTTGCGAGTTCATCGGGGCGATCAATATAAAACAAAATTTCATTTGCAACTCTAGTCGGCGTAAGTATCCCTAAAAGTTCTGGCACGATCGCTTCACCTGCCCAGATATTCGGCCATGCTAGCAATTGACCTTTGTTTTGAATTTGTGTAATCAGGATTGAATTGATCGTAACTTCTAAAACTTTGCCTAGTAATGGTGCAGAGGCAAGCAATCCCAACAACCCATCCCAGCCCACTTTCATGTCAGCAAAATTTGTAGGCAATAAAACCAGCATGGGTTGACTTAGAGAGGCAAGTTCAGCTGTATTTGCGCCGACTGTGGTGATGCAGATTTGACTGCTTTTGATTAGTTCATAAGCAGGGAACTCACGATGAATCGTGATAGTTGTCCCCTTAGCAGTTAGCAAGCTTCCATCAACTAAAACTGCCGTTGCGCTTTCATTATCGGGGGTAGGAAAGCTAAATTGGGCATACTCAGCTAAGGTTTCGGGTGTGGTAGTTGGGGCAAGGGCGATTACAAATTCGAGATCGGGGCGTTTTTGGTTGAGAATATCGGCGATCGCCACCATTAGTGGTACGCCAATCTTTAACTTGTTTCCTTTTGACCCAGGCATAAAGCAAACCCGCAACTTAGCATCAGCATTACTCAGTAATGCAGACTCTACGCGATCAACCATTAAGTCGCCGATCGCTGTTGCTTTGTCGCGAAATTTCGTAGGGATCTTCTGGGCGATCGCTTCATTCCGCACAGCAAATAGATCGACCCAGCGATACCATCTTGCTTCCCATTCGGCATAAATCAGAGTTTTGTAACCTAGTCGCTTTGCGATCGCTACTGCAAAAAACTGATCGCCACCAAGAAAAATTACTAGCCCTTGTTTCGCCCATTCCCAATTAGGGGTTTTGCCCCATAGTAAAAAATCAAAAAACTGTTCGTGAGGCAATACGCGCTCAACATTAGGAAAGCTTTGAGCTAGTTGTGCTTCTTGACCACTAGCATTCTGGCAGGGTGATAACGCGATCGAAATCCGAACTTTAACTTTTGCTTCAGGCGATCGTAGAGAGATATCTAAAGCCTTGAGAAAAGGATATACCCACGTTGTCAACTCTCCAGGACCATTTGACAAAATCAAAATATCGGCGGTGTGTGAGTTACTAGTCAAGTCGCTAGTCATAGAAGAACCCATAGAGAGTAAAAAGAGTGCTAGCACCATCTCTACTTTATGGGTTTATCGCCACTCAATCAAATTTGCGATAAAATTATGCGCTCATAATCAGGTTAAATTAAAAGCTAGTAACTAAGCTTTTTGACCAAATTTTTATAAACGTCACGCATGTGGATTTAAATAGTTTATTTGATACACCAAAACCCGTAATTGGGGTGGTTCATCTTTTGCCACTGCCTACCTCGCCACGTTGGGGGAGCAGCCTCAAAGAGGTCATTGATCGGGCTGAACAAGAAGCCACCGCACTTGCCGCAGGTGGAGTGCAAGGAATTATTATAGAGAATTTTTTTGATGCCCCATTTACCAAAGATCGTGTTGATCCTGCGGTTGTAAGTGCCATGAGTCTGGTTGTGCACCGCGTCAAACAGATGGTCAGTGTTCCCGTTGGTATTAACGTTTTGCGGAATGATGGACATAGTGCGTTAGCGATCGCCTCTTGTGTCGGTGCTAAATTTATTCGAGTCAATGTGCTTATGGGCGTAATGGCTACCGATCAAGGCATTATCGAAGGTGATGCTTACAAACTATTGCGCTATCGTCGCGAACTAGGCTCAGATGTAAAAATCTTTGCTGATGTCTTGGTCAAGCATGCCCAACCGCTCTCAGTTCCCCAAATTTCTGGCGCAGTTCACGATACGATTCATCGCGGTCTAGCTGATGCAGTGATCTTGTCAGGATGGGCCACAGGAAATCCACCGACAACTGAGGATCTCCATGAAGCAAAACTCGCTTGTGGCGAAACGCCGCTATTTGTCGGTTCTGGCGCAACATGGGACAACGTGCCTGAGTTAATGCAATATGCTGATGGCGTGATTGTGTCTAGCTCGCTAAAGCGAAATGGTCAAATTCAACAGGCTATCGATCCGATTCGGGTAAGTCGATTTGTCGATGCAGTGCGGTTAGATATTGCGAACAAAAAAAATAAGCATATGGCTGAAGAGCAAATACTGCGATCGCCGACCATATCGATTGGGTAAAATCTTTATAGGTAGTCTTAACGGCGCTATGCGCCGTTAACTTTAAATATTAATTTTGAGCAGGTAGGTACAAATTGTCAGGAATAGCTACGCGAAAACGCTCTGAGCCATGGTTGCATCGGTGGTCGCGCCTTGCGATCGTTGTTTTGTCCCTGTTTGGCTTTTCTCTTACAACTTATTTGACCGTGACTCACTTCTTCGGGCAAAAAGTCGCCCTCTGTGCAGTTGAGGGTAGTGGTTGTGACTTAGTACTAAGTAGTGAATATGCCAAAGTTTTTGGGATTCCGCTGACGATTTTTGGGGCTTTGGGATACCTCGCTCTAGCGGTTTTAGCAGGAGTACCATTGTTGTTAAAAGGCGATGATCCTAAAGCACAAACAAAACTCAAAGAAACAACAGCTTTCTTGATGTTTATGGTGTCTACTTCGACATTTGTGTTTAGTGGATACTTAATGTATTTACTAGCCTCAGGTAGTATTGGCGGACAACCGCAGTTGTGTATTTATTGCATCTCCTCAGCCGCAGCAATGACCACAATTTGGTTGCTAACGATATTTGGCAATGCTTGGAAAGATGTGGGGCAACTGTTTTTTACAGGTGCGATCGTCGCGATCATTACCCTTACTGGCACTTTGGGTGTATATGCAAGCCAAGGCAAACTTTCGGCTCAGAGCAATAGCTATGCAGGACGTTTAGCGAAACATTTGACCACTACCAATGCAAAGATGTATGGCGCGTATTGGTGTCCGCACTGTTTGGATCAAAAGAAAGCCTTTGGTGATGCTAAGAAACTAGTTCCCTATGTGGAGTGTGATCCTAAAGGTGAAAATCCACAGCCAGCTCTATGTCAGCAAAAGGGAATTAAGGGATATCCCACTTGGGAAATCAATGGCAAGATGTTATCGGGTCAGCGGAGTCTAGATGAGTTAGCTACTGAGTCAGGCTATACAGGCGATCGCAACTAAAAGAAAAACCTCGCAAGCGAGGTTTTTCTTTTTTGTGAAGCATTTGAGTAACTTAGCGACTAACCGAGTTTTTATGTTCAAGCATCCTTACTAAAAATAGCAACACAAAAGCGATCGCTGTCATGATTAGCACCATCGTATTAGCTAATCCATATTCCTGTGACTGCACTGCATCATAGATCGCAAGGGGCAAAGTTTGAGTACGTCCAGGAATGCTGCCACAAACCATTAGAGTTGCGCCAAACTCTCCCAATCCTCGCGCCACACTAAGTCCAAAACCTGCCAAAATGCCTCGATAGGCAAGGGGTAGGGTAATGTGCCACAGCAATTCTAATTCAGAGCAACCACAGACACGGGCGGCATCTTCTAACTCGGGATCGACACTAACGATTGCGGCTCTAGTTGATTCCACCATTAGCGGTAAAGCTACAACCGTAGATGCGATCACTCCTGCTTCCCAAGTAAATAAAACGTCAATATGCAAGAGTTCCTTGAGGGGACTGCCTCGTCCTAGCAACATAAGCAAAAAATAGCCTACAACACTGGGCGGCAGTACTAAGGGTAAATTAAGAAATGTTGAAACTAAAATTTGACCAGAGAATTCTGTTTTTGCGAGCCACGTTCCTAAGCCTAAACCAAAGATAAATATCAAAATACTTGCAACAATTGTTATTTGTAAAGACAAAATCGATGGTTGCAAAATCATTGAATAGGCTCCTCCCCTAATAAAACAAATCCATACTTCCGCATTAGAGGTCGCCCTTGATTGCCGTTAATAAAAGTAGCGAATTGCTTAGCTGACTCTGGATGAGGAGAACTTTGAGGGACTGCTAACATTTGTTCTAGTGGCTTATGCAGAGCAGTATCAATCAAAGTCCACTTGCCAGATTTATTAACGCTAATTGATAGCGCAACAACTGCTACATCGACATTACCCGTTTCCGCATATTGCTGAGTTTGACGGACATTTTCACCTAAGACTAGTTTCGGTTGAAGTATTTCCCAAATCCCTAGGGATTGTAACGCTTCCCTTGCAGCCACTCCATAGGGTGCATGGTTTGGATTCGCGATCGCAATGCGCTTGACTTCTGGTTTGAGCAAATCTTTAAGTTCTTTAATTTCAAAAGTGGCATCCTGTCGCTGCCAGAGAGTGATGCGACCCACTCCATAGAGAGCTTTCGTACCCGTGATAATTAATCCCTTCGCGTCTAAATCTTCCACAAATTTTTTGTTGGCAGCAGCAAATAAATCAACGGGTGCACCTCTCTCGATCTGTTGAGCCAGTTGCCCTGTGGAGCCAAAATTAAAAGCTACTTTGTTTCCCGTTTCCTGTTCCCATAGTTTGCTGATTTCTGGAAAAACATAACTTAGATCGGCAGCTGCGGAGACGGTTAGTGTAATTGGTGTTTTTTTTGGCAACACAGCCAAGGATGTTGGCAGGGGATTTTGTGGACTAAAGATGCCACAGGCTGTTAAAAGTCCCACTAAAAATAGAGATAAGAATAGCCACCGATGTTTTTTCATTCAATTTGTCCTAATGCTAGCAATAGCCTATTAGCATTAGCTATAAATTCCAATAGCTAGCTCTTTCTTTGAGCCAGCCATTTTTGCGCCATTTCTCGACTATTTTAAATACCTGTTCACGTAGTTCTAGATGTTGTAGTCCGCGAGGTAAGGCGATCGCTAAACTATGAACTGCTAAAGGTTGACCGATGATTTCGTAATCAGGATTATTTTTAAGCCATTGCGTGAGGCTGCTGCGATCGCCAACAAAAGCTTTGACTTTGCCAGATTGCAGGGCGGCTAAACCATCTTGATACGAGTTTGCGCCTACGATCACGGCTTTCGGAAATTTTGATTGAATAACCGCGATCGCTGCCGAATTTTTAAGAACAGCGATCGCTGATGGTTGACTGAGTTCTTGAGAAGTTGTGCCGCGCTTAGCGATCGCAATCGTGCTGTCAGTATAGTAAGGCAAAGAGAAATCAACTAGGCGGGAACGATTAGTCGTGACTGTAATTTGGGCAATCAACAGATTAACTTGATTATTTTGTAAGGAAGATAGGCGATCGCGATTTTTTAACGGGACAAATTCAATTGATATATTTAGCTCTTTGGCTAACTCTCTCGCCATATCAATTTCTAAGCCTATTAAATTACCATTGCGATCGCGAAATCCTAAAGGCGGCAAATTATCTTTAACGCCAATAATTAACTTGCCCCGTTTCTGAATTTCGCTTAAAGAATTGAACTCAGCAGCGATCGCGGCTTTGTCTAGCCAGAAAGGATTTAGATAGTTTACGACCCCTAATAAAGCGATCGTAGTTATTGTCGTTGCTAAAGAGATAGTTGTCTTCTTAACCTTTCTCAAGTAAGTATCTCCAAAGATTTTGTTTATTATAAAACCCAAAAAATAAAGGTAGCGCTTTGCACCACCTTTACTTTTTGGGTTTTAAAGAAGCCCACCTTTTAAGATGTGCTTTTTTATTTAAACGAGCGCTTTTGCTTTTTCCACGATCGCAGTAAAAGCTTCTGGATCGAGAATTGCAATTTGAGAAAGCATCTTACGATTAATTTCGATATTTGCTTTCTTGAGCAAACCTGCAAACTTGCTATAGCTCAAACCTTGTTGGCGAGCCGCAGCATTGATGCGGGTAATCCAAAGACTACGGAAATCGCGCTTCTTCTTGCGGCGATCGCGATAGGCATTACGAAGAGCTTTCATTACCTGCTGGTTAGCAGTGCGGAACAGCTTGGAGTGCGATCCGCGAAAGCCCTTGGCTAATTTCAGTACTTTATTGCGGCGCTTCCTAGCTACGTTACCGCGTTTTACTCTCGTCATGGCAGTTGGTTGTTAATCGTTAAATCGGTTATTTGTGTTTTTAGCAATCATGGTTTGATTACTAGGCGTAAGGCATCATTGCGCTTACTCTGTCATTATCAGTATCATCAACTATAGCCATTTGACCCAATCTGCTCTTACGGGCAGTGGACTTATGCTCTAGTAAATGGTTGCGACCAGCATGACGGCGAGTAAACTTGCCGCTACCAGTCACCCTGAATCTCTTGGCGGCAGATTTACGAGTTTTGAGCTTAGGCACTTCTTTCTAGTCCAAATTTTTGACCTTTACGACTGTACCATAGGTCAATGCGATACATTGCATTTGGCATAAAATTCTATGACACAAATAACTCAGTATGAAATCTAGTTCAGAAATCAAGACTAAACGCCGCATATTTATTAGTACAGGGGAAGTGTCAGGTGACTGGCATGGGGCGATTTTGATTGAGGCACTACAAGAACGCGCAGCCTTAAAAGGAATTGAGTTAGAGATCGTCGGATTAGGTGGCGATCGCATGGCGGCGGCAGGTGCAAAGTTGCTAGGAAATACTGTCGGGATTGGATCAATTGGAGCAGTTGAAGCTTTACCTTATATTTTGCCGACACTGCAAGTGCAGAGAAATGCCAAGAAATGGTTAAAAAACTCTCCGCCTGATGTGGCTGTGCTAATTGATTACATGATGCCTAATCAAGTTATGGGCTATTTTGCTAAGCGCGTTTTAAAAGTGCCTGTAATTTATTACATCGCACCACAGGAATGGGTCTGGTCAATTAATGACAAAAACACCAAAGCGATCGCCGCTTTTACAGATAAGTTACTCGCCATTTTTCCGCAAGAGGCAGTTTATTACGAGAAGCAAGGTACAAATGTGCAGTGGGTCGGGCATCCATTTGTAGACTTGATGGCAGAAATTCCTAATCGCGCTGATGCTCGTAAACATTTAGGAATTGCCGAAGATGATCTGGTCATTACATTGCTTCCAGCTTCACGTACTCAAGAACTACGCTCCGTAATGCCAATTATTCTCAAAGCAGCCAAAATCATCCAAGCCAAATTACCCGATGTCAAATTTTGGTTGCCGCTATCTTTAGAGCGATATCGACCTGAGGTTGAGAAACTGCTTGCAGAATATGACATCAAAGCTACGATTATTTCGGCACAATCACAAATTGCGATTAGCGCTGCTGACTTGGTGCTGAGCAAGTCAGGGACGGTAAATCTGGAGACAGCTTTGCTAGATGTCCCACAGGTCATTTTATATCGAGTTAGTGAAATTACGGCTTGGATTGCGCGGCATATTATCAAACTTAAGCTGCCATTTATATCGCCTGTAAACTTGGTAAATATGGAATCAGTCATTCCTGAATTTGTGCAAGATGAAGCTATCCCTGAAGCGATCGCGGCAAATGCCTTAGATTTATTGCTCAACCCCCAAGCTCGGCAAACCATGCTAGATGGTTATGCAAGAGTAAAAGAAAGTCTAGGCGAAAAAGGAGCAATTAACCGCGTTGCCGATTCGATTATTGAGTATTTGTAACTACTTTAGAGTTAGGGCAAAAAATGGCGCTTTGCACCACTTCCTTTTTGATTTGTCCTAATGCACTCAGCGATCGCCTAAACCAAAAGTCAGAAGACCACATTCAAACATCTAGCCAAAGCTCATCTGATATTAGTTGTCAAACCGACGAGGACGATTCACAAACTGTACATAATCTTAGAAATTCAATTTTAAAATTAGTAGCGCGATCAGCACACGTTTAAGAAAATAATTTCATATTTGTTTTTAGTGAATCGAGTACGACATCACTTTAAAGATGATATAAGAATTAGTGTGTTTAACGGCTGTTGGTGTGCCGATCCTTGTATAAATTCTTGGCAAACCCATAAGCTGTATTTGAATTCTGTGAAGGTTCCAACGAGCCTGACGCTTTCTCTATTTAGCCATTCCTGTAGATACTTAACTAATTGACTGATTGTTTCGATGAAAAGTATGCGATCGCATCATTCTTCTGATATGTTTAGCCAACATTCTTACAAATATAATTTTAAAGGCGAGTAAGGACGAAACAATGTCTGACGTGGTAATTCGGGTCGAGAATTTAAGCAAGAAGTACATTATTGGGCATCAAAAGCAAGAGCGGTATACCGCTTTACGAGATGTGATTTCTAATGGGGCAAAGTCTTTTTGGCAAGGTTTAACTGGCGATCGCAAGTCACAGTCTAATGATGTCAGTGAAGATTTTTGGGCGCTTAAGGATGTTGACTTTGAAATTAAGCAAGGCGATCGCGTAGGTATTATCGGACGCAATGGCGCAGGTAAGTCTACATTATTAAAAATCCTTAGCCGCATCACAGAACCGACATCTGGCAAAATCTCAATCAAAGGCAGAGTCGCAAGTTTATTAGAAGTGGGTACAGGCTTTCATCCAGAACTTACAGGAAGAGAGAATGTTTATCTCAATGGTGCGATTTTGGGAATGGATAGATATGAGATTAAGAAAAAGTTTGATGAGATAGTTGCTTTTGCTGAGGTTGAGAAGTTTTTAGATACACCAGTCAAACGCTATTCCTCTGGAATGTATGTGCGCTTAGCTTTTGCGGTAGCTGCTCATTTAGAGCCAGAGATTTTGATTGTCGATGAGGTACTGGCGGTGGGGGATGCTCAGTTTCAGAAGAAGTGTCTAGGGAAGATGGAGGATGTTAGCCAAGAAGGGAGAACTGTATTATTTGTTAGCCACAATATGGGAGCCATAAAAAGACTTTGTACTCAAGCTATTTATCTAGAATCAGGGCAAATTAAAGGAATTGACTCAACTGAATTAATTGTTCAATCTTATCTTTCGTATCATTCCATGTCGGCTAGCTTAACAGATAAACAAGGTGAAAAATTAATTTCGGATTCAGATCTAGATGTTTTAGATTTTTATTCCTGTGATTTTGAAGGTAATTGGAGAGAAATATTTAAAACATCTGAAAATGTTGGATTTTTCATTAAATATCAACTAAAAACTTGTCAAGCTAATTTAAGAGTAGGAATAGATTTATATAGTTATATAAATGGAGAAATTTTGTTTAGAGCTTTTGATGATGATGTTGATATTCAATCTCGTGATCCTGATACGTTTGAAGCAGTCTGTCTAATTCCATCAAATCTATTGAAGCCTGGTATATATGCTGCAAGTTTACAGATCGGTATTCATAATGCACGCTGGATAGTAGACAATAAAGTTATGAGACAAGTTTCAATTGAATCTGTAGACGGAGTTAATAGCTACTATTCTGATAGTAGACCAGGCATAATAATGCCTCAAGTAGAATGGAAGATTAAAAGGTAATACTACGGTCATTTATAGACTTTTTATGATGAACATCCGCAAAAATATTAAGCAATGGCTTTATGGGAAATGTCCTGGCTTTGCAGGGGCATTTCCTTACTTTGGTACCAAAGTTTATTTTCCGAAAAACTCACTGCTATTTAGATTAGCCTGTAAACAAGGCATCTATGAACATGAGAACTTAAATATTTTATCTTTATTAGTCAGGTCAAATAGCACTTATTTTGATGTAGGAGCTAATATTGGATTGATGTCTATTCCTATTCTTTCTAGAAATACTTCTTGCAGAGTCGTATCGTTTGAGCCATCTCCAAACACCCTAGATTTTTTAAAACGCACTGCTGAAAGCAGTGAGTTTTCTGCCAGATGGACAGTACTGGGTAAAGCGGCAGGTAGTCAAGTTGGAACCTTAGACTTTTTTATTGCTTCTCCAGACATGGGTGCTTATGACGGGTTTAAAGATACAAAGCGTGAAAATACAAATAATCAAATTCAAGTTCTAGTTACAACATTAGATGTTGAATGGGAAGCTCTAGGAAAGCCCGCCGTTTCAGTTATAAAAATCGATGTTGAGGGTGCTGAAATATTAACTCTTAATGGGGCGATTAATTGCCTCAAAAAAGAAAAACCATATATTTTAGTTGAATGGAATGCTACCAATTTAAAAGCATATGGTTTCTCATCAGAAAGTTTGCTTGTTTTTGCAGAAACCCATAGTTATCAGGTTTGTAGCCTACCAGATTTGATACCAATCTTTGATTCAGAATTATTGAAGATTCACATGAATAAAACAGAAAGTTTTTTATTGTTTCCTAAAGCCAATCCTAGTTAAGTTTAAGTATTTATACTCAAAAGAAAATTTAGATAATCTCTGTCACTTTTCCAAAAAAGAAATCTAGCGGTTTTTAAATAATTATGAGCAAAAATAACACTCTGAAATACATACAAAACTCAGGTTTTGGCTGCACTTAGTCAACTACTCCCTTCCCACCCATAAATTAGACATATATTAGAACCCAGAAGACTGGAAAGTCGGCTTTTCAAGTGTCTAGTTTTTCACTGGGAAGGGAGTA
>JAYVVP010000185.1:0-12407 GCA_043786935.1 Pseudanabaena sp.
CGGTATTATAGGGTTGGCGCATCTTGATAGGCTAATACTAGACTTCATCAGTATTTATACCTGTTTTGGTGCGCCCTTGCATTCTTAAATGCTTTCTTAAGGGCAGCCCACTCGATGAAAGGTGGCGCAGCAATGATGGGTTTTCATGCTTTGAGCGAACTTGCCCATCGATTAGAAGACTTTGTAAAAATTTTGCAAGTAAATAATCAAACTGCGATCGCGCCTGAAATGGAAAGCTTGTTTCTCGCCGCGATCGACAACATGGGAAAAACTGCTGAGATTCATAAACAGCGCCAGACTCCTGAGCATTTTTGGTTACAAGAATACATCAATCCTCCCTTTAATCATTTACGCGAACTCCTAGGCGAACTATCGACACAAGACGAAGCGAATTTGCTATCTGAAGAATCAGGTGAGGATATGCGAGTCCTCATGTTTGCGACAGAAGTAGATGCTTGTTTAGAACGACTAACTAATGTGCTTGCCGATCAAAATTCACAAGTGCTACGAGAAGAGTTTGAACTTACGAGTCAAGAATTTGGCTGCCTCGGTGAAATGTTGGAGCTGCCAGCATTTAGCAGTCTTTGTGAACAAATTAGTAGCGCCCTAGCAGCTAAAGACAATAATCTCCATGAAGTAGCCACCTTGGCATTAGAAGCTTGGCGGCGATCGCAAGCGCTTGTTTTAGTTGGTCAGTTTCAAGCTTTGCCCGATCGTTTTGAGATCGCCTCTTCTAATCTAGTAACAATTCCCGTTCCACCAAATCTCCTTTCTCTAGAAGAATTTTCTCAGGAATATCCTAATCCCGATCTAATCTATGAAAACGATACAGTAAGTATCGATCAGCCTTCGATAAACTTATCCGATCTTGAAGACATAACGGCGGTCGTTCCAAACTTAGTAGAGACTACTGTTAAATCTGTTCAAAATTTAGATGCCACAATCCGTATACCTCTTCGATATTTAGAAGCACTTAGCGATCGCTTTGGTGAGTTGAATGCAGAACGGAGTGGACTACGCTTACAACTAAAAAGAATGCGCGATCTTGTCCAACTTTTGAGTACAAGAATGCATGGATTAAAACAATCTAACGCTCAATTAAGAGAAGCCTATGATCGCGTGATTACTTCTTCTGAGCCATTTATTCCTTTAAATACAATAATTGCTTCAGAACCATATCTAAACTCATACCCAAATCAACCTTCAACCAGTGAGACATTTCTACCCGATGCGAATCGATTTGATCTACTAGAAATGGATCGCTATAGTGAGTTACATATCCTATCGAGAGAAATCATGGATAGTGTGGTGCAGTTGCAAGAAGTTTCCAGCGATTTAGAAACAGCTTTAACTGATACAGAAGGAACTGAACGTGAACTTGGGCGCGTCGCTCGTCAAATGCAGACAGCGATTGAGCAAGCAAGAATGCGAATGCTCAGTGAGATTTTGGGAAGATTTCCGCGCTTACTCCGCGATCTGTCAATAGCACATGGTAAGCAAGTAGAACTTGTGGTGCGCGGTAGTTCAACCCTAGTTGAGCGATCAGTTTTAGAGGTTTTGGAAGATCCTTTCCTGCATCTAATTCGTAATGCTTTCGATCATGGCATCGAAACTCCTGAAGTGCGGATTATGGCGGGTAAACCACCTAAAGGCAAAATCGAAATTGCTGCAGGTTATCGCGGTAATCAAACTGTAATTACCGTCAGTGACGATGGCAATGGAGTTGATTTTGCTAAACTTCGCGATCGCGCCTTACAAATGGGATTAACTGAGAGTGATCTAGAAGTCTCTAGTGAAACTGAGCTATTAGATTTGATTTTTGAAGCAGGATTTAGTACCGCCGATCGCGTAACTGAGCTATCAGGACGTGGCGTGGGCATGGACGTAGTGCGCTCCAACCTAAACATTATTGGCGGCAGCATTCGTGTTGAAACCGAAGCTGGTAAAGGGACGACTTTTATATTGACTGTCCCTGTCTCTCTGTCAATTGCGCGAGTGCTTTTATTTGAGAGCAACGGCTTACAAATGGCGATTCTTACCAGTTCAGTTGAGGAAATCTTATTAATTCGAGATACTTCTATCTATACAGTTGCCAATCAAGAAGTATTGGATTGGAAAGGATATTCTGTGCCTTTATTAAGGCTAGGCGATCGCTTACACTTCTCTCGTCCACAAAACCAAATCGAGACCGAAAATCGTCCAATCGTGGATGAACCTTTGATGTTAATTGTGGCGCGTAATAACGTTCCCTTTGGACTGCAAGTTGATCGTTATTGGGGAGAGCAGGAAGTCACAATTCGCGGTGTCCAAAGCCTAATTCCGATGCCAAACGGTTTTATGGGCTGTGCAATTTTGGGTGGTGGTAAGCTAGTGCCGCTTGTGGATATTGACAACTTACTCGATTGGGCGATCGCAAATGTTGACGCACCGCCCAGTAAAACCCCCACATTACCATTTGAAAGAAACGAACGTCGGGTGACAATCTTAGTGGTTGATGATTCGATTAATGTGCGAAGGTTCTTAGCAATGACCTTAGAAAAGTCTGGCTATCGGGTCGAACAAGCCAAGGATGGACATGAGGCAATGGAAAAACTGCGAAAACTACAAACATTGCCTAAAAGCTCCAGAGTCAGTGCGGTAATTTGCGATATTGAGATGCCTAGATTAGATGGATTTGGCTTCTTAGTTCAGTCTCGTAGTGATAATAGCTGTAAAGATGTTCCTGTGGTTATGCTTACTTCTCGAAGTGGCGCAAAACACCGAGATTTAGCAATGGGGCTGGGCGCTTCGGCATATTTCGCCAAGCCATTTAAAGATAATGAACTTCTGGAAACTCTTTCTCAATTAACCCATAGCCATTCCAAATAATATGCCAGCCATTTCTTCCCTGCGATCGCAACGACTTTCAGAACTTCAACCTGATATCGCACAGCAGTATGTTGCTTTTCGATTACGTCTTGCGTGGTTCATCCTACCAATTCATTCTATTTATCGCGTAATTTCACTAGAGAAACATATTCCCAAGCTTACGTTCTCAGGTCAAAATGTTCCTGCGATCGACCTAGGGCGGGTATTATTTGGTCAAACTAAAGTTCCTCTCAATAGTATTCCCCAGTTAGTCGTCAGTGGCGCAGTTGTCGTCTCCAAACCGTCTTTAATCATTGTTCGCAGTCAAACTGAAGACTTAATCGGTCTGCTTAGTAACTCTCAACCCGCGCTGCAAAGAGTCTCACAAGATGAGATCGTAGCTTTGCCCCAAACCTACAGCCAACGCTGGAAAGTTGACTTTATCAGTTCGATGACACTCCCTTCAGAAGCGCGTCCTTCTCTATTTGTAATTGATAGCGATCGCCTAGTCGCCACAATCTTAAAAAAGAAAGTAGTGATCTAGATCACTACCTAAACTTGATATACTTGAGCCAATCAAAGCGAATTCGTTGAACTTTTTTGTTGAGATCAATTTTATGATTCTCCAAATACCGCCCATCAAAATCGAACCAACTATTACTTGGGAATCTTTGCCTGACGATTTTGTTTTACCTGACGATCCTGTGGAAAATATTCAACAACCAACTCTTGCAGCGGCTCTTACTGATGCATTAGGAGCCGCAAGATTAATTCAATCAGAGATGCTAATCGGCTCTAACTTTGGACTAGTCGCTACCGTAAATAACAAAACTATTGTCAAAGCTCCTGATTGGTTTTATGTGCCTAAAGTTTATCCTGTGAAAAAGGGAACTGTCCGTCGCAGTTATACTCAAAATTTAGAAGGTGAGCCTATTAGCATTGTTATGGAGTTCCTATCTGAAACAGAAAATGGCGAACTATCAGTTAGAGCAACTCTTCCCTATGGCAAGCTTTATTTCTATCAACAAATTCTCCAAGTACCGACTTACGTTACCTACGACCCCTACGCCCCTAGTTTAGAAGTACGCTGCTTACAAAATGAACGGTACGTCATACAGGAAGCGAATGACCAAGGACAAGTCTGGATTCCAGAGCTACAATTGTTCTTAGGGATTTGGTCAGGGGAGCGGTTAGGACAGTCTATGAATTGGTTGCGTTGGTGGGATCGCTCAGGTAACTTACTGTCATGGAGCGCTGAACAATTAGAACAAGAACGTCTTCGCGCTGAGAAGTTAGCCGCTAAGTTGCGTGAACTTGGTATAGATCCTGACGCTTTAACTTAGATTAGCTCTTGTAGCGATCGCCATTTTTACGCCAAAAATCAAGATTGGCTTGTAAGATCGATATTGCCAGCCAAAGATTTTTCGCACTTTAACTATGACCGCAAATATCACCACACCCAAATTTTCTCCAGCCGAAATTAAGTCTGAGGGCTTGACGCTCGATGAATATCAAATGATTTGCGATCGCCTAAATCGTGAACCCAGCAAAGCCGAATTAGGGATGTTTGGCGCGACGTGGTCATATTCCATAAGTGCTGCCTGAGAACATATGCCAATACACTTTAGCGCTCGGGAGATGCAAAGAGCTTGGAAAAACAACTTAAAAGCCTATGAACAAGCCAATAATACCTCATCAAACATACGAACCAATGCACATAGATTACTGCTGTTTTATTCAATCGAATGTGGATTAAAGGCTGCTTTGATGAAAGATCAGAGCGTAAACTATACGCAGGAATGTGATCAAGTCCGTCAATGTAGTCACAATATAAATAAGCTTTTAGACGCTTTACGCGCAGGTCATAATCTTAAAATCTCCAGTAAAATCGTAATGCAAGCAAAAAACGGTAGTGAGAGAAGCTTGAATTCTGGAGAGATTAACCAAATGTGGCGTTACGGCGGAGAAGCTACACATACACAAAATGGACAAGGTAATTTAGTTGACTTGTCAGATGAAGATCTAGAAAAACAGTTGCTTAAAATATCAATCTGGATTAGAGAGGTATTACACTCATGAGACCTAATAATTTAAAATTTTTGACTTGGCTTGATGTCAGAAGACTTATTCGGAAAAAGACTGCTTACGGTCATCAACTTCCACAAGGAGTTAATGCAATTAATTGTTTCTCAGATGCTGTAGAAATTAGTCTAGATGATAATGTTGACCAAGCATTGATAGAGTCTGAATTACAAAATTGGTTCGGGGAATGGTATCAGAAAGAGAATCAATTCATTCAATTAGATCTTGGTAATTCAGTTTTACCTGTAGAATTTTTAGTAGAAGAGGCAAATAAAGATGTACCAATCTCTATTCGACCTTTTTGGGAAGAAATCGCCTATATTGGTGGTGATTCTGATGAGCCTAAAGATTTACCTAAGAACTTACTACCAGAACCATATAAAAAAGACTCACCCTCATTAGTTGCCTTTCATTCTTTCAAAGGAGGTGTTGGCAGAACAACGCACTTAGCAGCATATCTATTCGCCTTATTAGAACGTGCCAAAGAAATCAATAAACCTATCACGGTTTTGGTTATTGATGCTGATTTAGAGGCTCCAGGGTTGACTTACTGGAATAGAGCAGAAAAACAGCAGCCAGCAGTTTCATTTCTTGATTTTCTTGAGGCTTATCACTATTCGCCTTTACCAAAACAAGAAACCTTAGATTTATTTGCGACAGAAGTCAAAAAATCACAATCACCCAAGCATGAAGGAGTATCCACTGCTTACTTTTTACCAGCTTGTTTAAGTGATGAGCAGTTGCTTGACACTCCGATTTTACCTGAGAACTTAACAAGGAGTCTTGGCAATGTGTGGACTTTTAGTGATGCTATTCCTCAATTGGGGCAAACTTTAAAAGCCAATTATGTATTGGTCGATCTTCGGGCTGGACTTAGTGAAATTTCAAGTCCTCTCATTTTTGATCCGAGAGTTCAACGTTTCTTTGTCACCACAGCCTCATCACAATCAGTCAGTGGTTTAGAGCTTGTTCTAAAGCAAGTCAGTCGAATTGCGCTATTCAACGAAGAGGATATTGAGAATAGCAAGTATTTTGATCCAACTGTTATAGTTAGTTTTCTCACAGATACAATACCAAAATCCCCAGAATTTATAGAGATTTTGTTTAAACTCAGATCTGCATATGTCCAAGATAGTGAATCAGATGATTCCAACATTTATCCATCAAGATTAGTAATTAAGGAGACTAGTTTTGCCCAAGAACTTCTTTATATCAACAATTGGGAAGAAGCTCGGTTGAAGATTTCTCCCACATCAATTGCAGTAATAGCAAAAGAATGGGCTGCAACTCGATTAAATAATTCTGAAGACTCAAGCATAGAGACTAACTCTACAATCAACTCAAATGCATCATCGGAGCGCCTTGAGCAAGTGCGTATATTTAGAGATGTATGTCAACTGTATGAGTTTGCTGAAGAAGGGACGGGGAAGAATTTGTTGATTACAGAAACACTTAAAAATTTAGCAACTAATTTCCGAGTTGATCTGCCTCGCATAGTTTCCATTGGAGAGAAAGGTTCTGGCAAAACATTTATATATGTTCAGTTGTCAAGATTAGAGTATTGGGAAGAATTTCTTCAGATTGCGTTAAAAGAAGAATTTGAATCTAAAACCTATATTTTCCCATTTTTACAGTCAAAGAACCTTAAAACTAAGGCTCAGGAAATTGTTGACAATGCAAGGCATAAAGTTAGATCAGAGCTGAATATAAATACTGAATTTTATCGTTCTGATTATGAAGGTAGGATTCAAGATTCCTTAAATAATAACTTAAATGAGCTAGACTGGACTCATTTTTGGATTACTGAAATCGCGAGATGTCTAGGAATGTCGGTTGAAGAAGCCCCTAAAATAAGCATACAAGAGATCAATAGCTACTTAAAGCAAAAGAAAATCCGTATTGTTTTACTGTTTGATGGATTAGAGGATATTTTCCAAAACGCATCATCTAATGATAACCAGAAAGTCGCATTAAGAGCTTTAATCAATCTTCCAAATGATCGGCTATCGGAAATTCGTCAAGCAAATTTAGGCGTAATAATTCTGTTACGACGTGATTTTCTAAGATATGCGATTGCCCAAAACACAGGTCAATTTGAGAGTCTCTACCGTCCTTATGCTTTGTCTTGGGATGTGGACTCATTCTTGAAGTTAGTTTATTGGATTTGCATTCAGGGTGGCTTAATCGGTGCAGCAGAAAACAAAGTAGATAATTTAGGAAGAGAGAGATTAGTCAAAGAACTTGAGCAGTTATGGGGAGAGAAATTAGGTGATAGCCCAAGGGAGGCTAGGACAGCCAGTTGGGTTTTTGCCGCCCTGTCAGATTTTAAAGGAAGACTGCAAGCCAGAGATATTGTTAGATTGTTATTTCATGCTGCCGAGAAAACTAAGAGTAGCTCTAAAGAGATGAAATTTGATAGGTGGGCTTCGAGTCGCTTTTTGCCGCCTCAAGCAATTCGTGATGCATTAACTCCATGTAGTGAGAAAAAGGTAAGTGAAGCAAAAGAAGAGTATCCAGACTTTAAGATTTGGGTTGATAAAGTTGATGATTATCCACAAGATCAAAAGCGGATACCTTTTCAGGCGCAAAATTTGAATTTAGAACCATCAACTATTAGAATGCTCGAAGAAATGGGTGTTATTTTTGAAGATCGCGATAAAGACGATGTTGCTCGCTACTTTATACCTGAGATTTTTCGTGCGGGCTTAAAATTTACTTTACCAAGTGGGGCTAGACCTCGTGTATTGGCTTTGAAAAGAAAAGCACTAGGCATTGGAACACTCTGAAGCTCCTCACTGCTTTCCTACAAAAGAATATAGTATTGCGATAAGATCGATATTGCCAGCCAAAGATTTTTCGCACTTTAACTATGACTGTAGATATCACCACACCCAAATTTTCTCCAGCCGAAATTAAGTCTGAGGGCTTGACGCTCGATGAATATAAAATGATCTGCGATCGCCTAAATCGTGAACCAAACAAAGCTGAACTAGGGATGTTTGGCGTGATGTGGTCAGAGCACTGCTGCTACAAAAATTCGCGTCCATTACTCAAACAGTTTCCGACCACAGGCGATCGCGTTCTGGTTGGACCTGGTGAAAATGCAGGCGTAGTTAAGATTACGGATGAGATTGCGATTAGTTTTAAGATCGAAAGCCATAATCGTCCCTCGGCAGTTGAGCCATACCAAGGCGCAGCGACAGGTGTGGGCGGAATTTTGCGCGATATTTTTACAATGGGAGCGCGTCCTGTTGCTATTCTCAACTCTTTGCGATTTGGCGAACTTTCCGATCCTTGGGTTCGCAGCCGTGTCAATGGCATCGTTAGCGGGATCGCAGGTTATGGCAACTGTATTGGCGTTCCCACGATTGGCGGCGAAATCTATTTTGACAAAGCTTATAATCGCAATCCACTCGTAAATGCGATGGCGATCGGGATTATGGAAACCACCGAAATCGTCAAATCAGGTGCTTCAGGCATTGGGAACCCTGTGATATATGTTGGGTCCACGACTGGGCGTGATGGCATGAAGGGAGCGAGTTTTGCCAGTGCTGAGATTTCGGACAAGTCAGAGCAAAGCCGTTCTGCGGTACAGGTAGGCGATCCATTTCTTGAAAAAGCTTTAGTGGAAGCTTGTTTGGAAGCTTTTAAAACAGGCGCTGTGGTGGCGGCTCAAGACATGGGCGCAGCGGGTTTGACCTGTTCTACTTCTGAAATGGCAGCTAAGGGCGGCGTTGGCATAGTTCTCGATCTTGATAAGATTCCTGCGAGAGAGACGGGGATGACTCCCTATGAATATCTGCTTTCTGAATCACAAGAAAGAATGCTATTTGTAGCGCATAAAGGAAGAGAACAAGAACTAATCAATATTTTTGAGCGTTGGGGACTTCATGCCGTTGTTGCTGGTGAAGTTCTCGAAGAACCGATTGTGCGGATTCTTTGGCATGGTGAAATCGCGGCGGAGATTCCTGCGACTGCGTTGGCAGATAATACGCCAATCTATCATCGTCAACTTGCGGATACGCCCGAATACGCGAAGAAAGCTTGGGCATGGGATGAGCAAGCTGCGATCGCTTCTTTTAAGTCTATTTCACCAAATGATGCACTCTTGCAATTACTTGATACTCCTGCGATCGCATCCAAAGCATGGGTATATCGCCAATATGATCACCAAGTTCAGAATAATACCGTAATCTTCCCTGGGGGAGCCGACGCAGCGGTGATTCGTTTACGCAGTCAAGGCTTTGGGGTGGGAGATTTAGACAAAACTAAATGCCAGATTGATTCTCTAGTAGGTGTCGCTGCTACCGTCGATTGCAATGCGCGTTATGTCTATCTTGATCCTTATGAAGGCGCAAAACTAGCGGTTGCTGAGGCAGCGCGTAACTTATCCTGCGTTGGTTCTGAACCTCTATCTGTTACTGACAACTTGAACTTTGGTAGTCCCGAAAACGCGATTGGTTATTGGCAACTTCACGAAGCCTGTCGCGGCATTGCCGATGCTTGTCGCGAGTTACAAACTCCTGTCACAGGCGGTAACGTCTCGCTCTACAACGAAACTATTGATGCAGAAGGAAACTCTCAGCCGATTTATCCCACACCTGTGATTGGCATGGTCGGTTTAGTGGAAGATGTAACCAAAGTTTGCGGTCAGGGTTGGCAATCGGTAGGCGATGCGATTTATCTAATCGGTATTGATCGCGCCAGCCTTGCAGGTTCTGAATATCTTGCCTCAGTCATCTGTGAAGTAACAGGCAGACCTCAGCCTGTCGATTTTGAGTTAGAACGCAAAGTTCAATATGCTTGTCGTCAAGGCATTGCTCAAGGCTTAATTCAGTCTGCCCATGATTGCTCTGAAGGTGGTTTAGCAGTAGCGATCGCGGAATCCTGTATTTCTGGTAAACTCACGGCTCAGATTCAGTTAGCAAATCCTGAAGATTTTAATCTCACTCAATTTCTGTTTGGTGAAAGCGCGAGTCGGATCGTAGTCTCTGTTAAAAATGGCGATCGCACAACATGGGAAGCTTATCTTACTAGTCAATTAGGCAATAATTGGCAGCACATCGGCAAAGTGAGCGATGCAGATAGTAATTTGGAGATTGTTGTTAAAGGGGAGAGGGCGATCGCCTTATCTCTATCTGAAATCACCAAAAACTTTAATGAGGCGATTCCTAAACGGATGGGACATGGCTTATAGGCTAGTTCTAAAAAGGAAAGAAAATTAGTAGATAAGTCGCTGCATAGTTAGGACAAATTAAAAAATAAAAAAGATACTAGACTGCAAAGGGACTTTTATCCTGTTTTGGTTTTGAAACTTAGTAGCGATCGCACTAAAGCAAAAACTTGATTACAGCCGCAAATATTAATTTGTTTTAAGTTATCTCACAAACTAAGCATCGAATGTAAACCTCTACGATAAACTTGGGATTAAACATCCCGTGCCTAAAATAGGTACATATATTGATTGGAGCAATAGCAATATGTCGCATGCAGTCAAAATTTATGACACCTGTATCGGCTGCACACAATGCGTGCGTGCCTGCCCTTGTGATGTTTTGGAAATGGTGCCTTGGGATGGATGCAAAGCGGCTCAAATCGCTTCGTCTCCACGTACCGAGGACTGCATTGGTTGCAAACGTTGCGAAACTGCTTGCCCCACTGACTTCCTAAGCATCCGTGTCTATCTAGGTGCTGAAACCTCTCGCAGCATGGGTCTTACTTACTAATTTTAGTTGGCAAGATTTGTGTTTATTCTCTGTTAAGTGCAATTATTTTTTATCCTGCATTTAGATTTAGGGGTGTCATTTGGCGCTCCTAAATTGTTTTTAAAGAAAAAGGCACGCTTTGCGTGCCTTTTTCTTATAGTGATAGTAGAGGCGGTGCTTAGCGCTGCCTTTACTATTTAGGTTTTGTCATGCTTGATGTTTTTGATCATATTCCCGATGGCTTACTCGAACTTGAATCTAATCAGCTTTTTCAACTGCTTAAGCGCCCCACCCTTATTCATCTAGAAGGCGATCGCCAACCGCCATTATTTGTTTCGATTTTGTTACATGGCAATGAGACAACTAGTTGGCTAGCAATGCGTGAATTACTTCGCAAATACTACATACTATCTTCAAAAAAATTGTCTTCAAAAAAAAGGCTGCCGCGATCGCTTTCATTATTTATCGGCAATATCGAGGCTGCCAGATATCGGCAAAGACATTTAGCCGATCAGCCCGATTACAATCGCATTTGGCAAATCGGGGACTCGCCAGAGCAAATCATGGCACAACAAGTAATTACAGAAATGCGATCGCGTGGGATATTTGCAAGTATTGATATTCATAATAATACTGGCAGAAATCCACATTACGGCTGCATTACCCACTTAGACAAACATTCTCTACATCTAGCGCGATTATTCAGCAAAATCGTTATACATTACACCAATCCTAAAACTGTGCAGTCTTACGCTTTTGGTGAGTTTTGTCCTGCGATCGTGCTGGAGTGTGGACAGCCTGATCAGATCGATGGCACTGCCCACGCTTTGGAATATTTGGAAACTTGCCTCAATCTCGATAGTTTCGATAATCTGCCTGATTCCGCGATCGCCGACATTGATTTGTTTAATACAGTCGCGATCGTCAAAGTACCTAAACATCTTAATTTCAGCTTTACTGGTGAGCCTAACGATGACATTACTTTCCCCGTCGATATGGATCGATTGAACTTTTGTGAGTTATCGATTGGGGCAACCTTTGGCAAAGTGAAAACTAAAAAAGCTTATTTATCTGTGATGAGCGAAGAAAGTGAAGAAAAAAGCGATCGCTACTTCCAAATTAAAAATGGTGAAATCATTTTAAAAACGGCAGTCATGCCATCAATGATTACCCTCAACACCGATATTATTCGTCAAGATTGCCTTTGCTATCTTATGGAACGTTTACGAAAACCTTAAACCATAGGTTTTGTCTTCGCTCAACCTTTAAAATCCACGTAGACTGAGCGAAGTCGAAGCCTAACGTCCAAATGGGAACTTAAATGGCAAAGGTTTAATAAGAGCTAACTCAGCAACCATTTGCTCATGTAAATGACCATTAGTTGCCAGCAATCTTCCAGAATTCGGAATATGAACGCTGCCATCGTAAGCTGTCACAATGCCCCCTGCCTCACGCACAATCACCACACCCGCCGCCAAGTCCCACAAAGATAAACCACGCTCCCAATAGCCATCTAATCGACCACAAGCAACATAAGCTAAGTCCATTGCTGCCGAACCTCCACGCCTCACACCTTGAGTAATGTGAGTAAAATGACAAAACTCAGCATAGTTATTATCTTCGACAAGGGTGCGATCATAAGCGAAGCCTGTTACTAATAGACTGCGACTAAGTTCTGATGTAGTGGAAACATTAGTGGACAAACGATTACAAGTTGCCCCTAAGCCTGTAGCAGCCCGAAAAATTTCATCGCGAGCAGGATCGTAAACTACG
>JAYVVP010000186.1:0-4537 GCA_043786935.1 Pseudanabaena sp.
GTTTAGATATTGGATGTGGAGTTAGCTTTTTAGTCTATCCTTGGCGTGATTGGGATGTGTTTTTTTACGGTCAAGAAATTAGTTTTGTAGCAAAGGAAGCACTTAATTCGCGTGGTTCACAACTTAACTCCAAATTGTTCAAAGGCGTGCAGCTTGGGGCGGCGCATCAGTTGAATTATGAAAACGGATTTTTTGATCGTGTGATTGCCACTGGGTTTAGCTGCTATTACTCTTTGGAATATTGGAAGTTGGTTTTGCGAGAGGCAAAGCGAGTATTAAAACCAGACGGGGTGTTAATTTTTGATGCGATCGCCCCTGATTTAGAATTAGCTGAAAATTGGGCAATCTTAGAAACTTATTTAGGTTCAGAGGTGTTTCTAAATCCCCTTAGTGAATTTATTGAGCTTGTGCAATCCTTGGGCGGCAAAATTACGGCTAAAAAAGATGGCTCACTATTTTGCATGTATCGCGTTCAGTGGTAGCTTGATTTCACTGAATTAAACGAATTAAATTATGTCTGACAATTCTCAAACAACGGGTGCAGATGCGATTGATGTAGCGATCGCACAAGGTATTGACTTTGATGGCACGCCTATTGATCCTAAAAAGCTTGATCTCTACAGTAGCGTTATGGCGCTTGAGGCAGGTCGTCAGCGTAGTGGTGTAACTAACACCATGCGATCGCGTATTGTCCGTATTGGCGCAAAGCATATTCCTCAAGATGAACTTAATCAAAAATTATTGGATGCTGGCTTTGCCCCACTAAAAGATAAAGATATTGCATATTTTTATAACAAATAACTTTTTAGGGAAGGTTCCAAAGGGCAGAGCGTTGAGTCAGATTTGTATTTACAGCAATTTGCTTTTAAACCCGCCACAAATAAGAATATAAGACCAATTGCGGGGCTTTGCCCTGCGACCCTTCTTGTGACAGGTTTAATCAAAAACCGTTATAAAGTACACGAGCTATTTGGCGTAGTTTCATAAAGTTTTTGGGCATAATTGTAGATATAAAACCTGATAATTAACATGGTTAAGTATTGGCAATCTACATATAGTTCATTGGTTCTTGCCTTATTTCTGGTGGGATTAGGTGGGTGGGTCATCTCAGATGTGGCGATCGCTCAAACATCATCTCGCAGTAACCCTACAAGCAACCGAGAAATTGAGCGTTTAAAGCGCTCAGGAAAGCGTTGGATTGAAATCCGTCTGCGTAGCCAGAGGCTCTTGGCTTGGCAAGGAAACAAATTAGTTTATGCAGTAGTTGTTTCTACTGGTAAAGGGGCAACTCCCACGCCTAAAGGCATATTTAAAGTTCAGACCAAGTATCCTACGGCAAGTATGCAAGGTGAGGACTACAACGTACCAGATGTGCCCAATGTCATGTATTACAGTGGCAATTACGCCATTCATGGGGCATATTGGCATCGCAGCTTTGGTATTCCGATCAGTCATGGTTGTACCAATGTTGCGCCAGATCATGCGGCTTGGTTATATCGTTGGGCTTCTGTTGGTACGCCTGTCGTTGTCTTGTAAGGATTAAGCCTAGTCTTTCACAAAACTTAACGGGCAAGAAATAGACAGAGGCGATCGCCTCACAGTAACCTAGAGTCAATATCTGTAATCATTTTATTTTTCACATTACAGTCTTTAGGAATAAGGAAAAACCTATGGCAGTTCAACGCGGTTCTAAGGTTCGTGTTTTGCGTAAAGAGTCTTTCTGGTATCGCGAAGTCGGTACTGTAGCTTCTGTTGATAAGAGCGGCATCATTTATCCAGTGATCGTTCGTTTTGACAGCGTAAATTACTCCAACATCGCAACTAATAACTTTGCGATCGATGAAGTTGAAGAAGTCGCCTAGATTCTTCAAAAAACAAAAAAAAGAGAAGGAGTGCTTTGCGCCCCTTCTTTTTTTAATTTTGGAGTCGCTATATAATTGGAAATAAATGCCCGAATTACCTGAAGTTGAGACAGTTCGTATCGGTCTAAATCAAAATACGCTAGGTTGGCGGATCGAAGGTGGTGAGGTATTGCTGCCTCGCGCGATCGCCTATCCTGATGCACCTGAAGCTTTTTTAACAGCCTTAATCGGTGCAGAGTTTACGGAATGGCAGAGACGGGGAAAATATCTGATCGCGCAGCTTTCACAAGGTCATCAATTAGGAGTGCATTTACGGATGACAGGAAGTTTGCTCTGGTGCGATCGCGATGCGCCTGTGGGCAAACATACTCGTGTACGTTTATTTGTAAACAAAGCTAATAGGTCAAAGGATGACAAACCCAAAGAGCTAAGATTTGACGATCAAAGAACCTTTGGCAAAATGTGGTTGGTTCCATCGAATACATCAACTGAATCGATAATTACAGGGTTAAAAAAGTTAGGTTTAGAACCTTTCGATCCTGAGTTTACGCCGCAGCATTTAGAGGCTAAACTCAGCCGCACTGGTCGCCCGATCAAAACTGTATTACTTGATCAAGAAATCGTGGCAGGGATTGGAAATATTTATGCAGATGAATCCCTGTTCCTAAGCAATATTCATCCTCAACAATTAGCAAATTCGCTTAAGCCCAAACAAGTTAAAGCTTTACATCAAGCAATTATTCGTGCCCTCAGTGATGGCATTGCTAAAGGTGGTACGACTTTTAGTTCTTTTCAAGATATTGCAGGGGTTAAGGGAAACTATATCGATAAAGCATGGGTTTTTCGGCGCACAGGTCAGCCTTGTCATACCTGTAGCACATTGATTTCACGCATCAAACTGGGTGGGCGATCAACGCATTTTTGTCCTCAATGCCAAAGCTATTAAAAATTTAATCAAACCCTCAAGAGTGAAGGCTTTCCGAAGCATCGCTTTCATTCTTGAGGTTTCCAAGAATGGCGACAGCTATACATCAAGGAGATTATTTTGTAAGGCGTAAGCGATCGCTTGTTTGCGATCGCTTACGCCAAACTTGTGGAGAATGGCATGAATATGTACTCGTACCGTGCCTGAAGAAATGTAAAGCATCTCAGCGATTTCTTGATTTGTTTTGTTGACAGATAACAGCATCAAGATTTCTTTTTCTCGCCGAGTCAATGTATTGACTTTAGCAGTGGATGTTTTGTCTGAGGTAATTTCTGGAGACTGATTTTGAAAAATATTGTGGATTTCAGCGGTAGCAGTAGCATCCCACCAAGAAGCGCCTGCCACAACTGATCGCATAGCAAGAATCAATGTTTCCGCAGCAACGCCTTTTAAGCAATAGCCCTGAGCGCCCGCAGTCACTAGGCGAGCGATTAGCGATCGCTCATTGCGCGAAGTTAATACCAAAATCGGTAAGTTGGGATGGTTTAGCTTAAGTTGGCGGCAAGTTTCCATGCCGCCTAGTCCTGGTAAGCCGATATCAAGCAGGACTAGATCAAAAGGCTGCCTTTTAGCAAGATCGATCGCCGTCTCACCATCATTGGCTTCAACTAAAATCGCGATTTTAGGTTCCTGCTGCAATCGTACTTGTAAACCTAGACGAAACAATTCATCGTCCTCAACTAGAAGTATTTTTAGATTATCTAAGGACATTTAGGCGAACATTTAGTTAGGAATAGAGGGAGACGAATAAGGCAAAGTAGGTAAACGGAAGCCAAAGATTGCTCCGTGTGGGATGCGATTTTCTGCCCAAATTGTACCGCCATGCGCTTCGATCAGTTGTCGAGTTAAGTATAAACCCAGCCCAGAGCCACTAGCTAAGCGATCGCTCTGACCTTGATAAAATCGTTCAAATAGATGCGGCTTTTCATCTGGTTTAATACCTGCGCCACTATCAATCACTTGCACTACTTGATAGGAAGATTGAGTTTCTAGAACGACTTCAACTTTTGCGCCTCGCGGTGAATGGTTAATAGCATTTGTAAGCAGATTTGTAAAAACTCGCCGCAATTGAAAAGCGTCGCCATTTACCCATAAAAATTTTCGGAATTCAGAATCGCCATAATTCAAGTTTAGATAAACGCGGCGGCTATTCGATAAGGCGAGCAATGATGTTGCTACATCTTCAGCCAAAACCGCCAGATTGATCGGCGCTAACTGTAATTGCAAACCTTCTGTTTCATTGCGATAAACATCAAGAAGTGTTTCAACTAATCGCAAACTATTTTGATGACTGCGAATCATCGTCGCCAGTACTGGCTTTTGTTTAAATTGGATAATACCAAATTGTTCACGTTCAAAAGCTTGCAACGCCTCGATCGCTCCTAATAAGGGGGTTCTCAAATCATGGGCGAGCGTGGAGGCAAAGTCTTCGCGCATATCCATGATTTTTTCTTGAGCTTGTAGTCTTGTTTGTTGGCGCACCAAAGTTTGCTGGGTTTGAAGATGGCGATCGCACAAAAATCCAGTCGCTATTAAAGCCAAGCTCGTAATTAAGCGATTTGCAACAGTTGAAGCCTGAATTATTTCTTGATCAGGAATCCAAATATTTAATAAAGTTAAAATCACCGCAGCAAGTACAAACTGAAAAGTAACGGTACGGCTCAATCGAGAATTAGCAATTAAGATCGGG
>JAYVVP010000187.1:0-4498 GCA_043786935.1 Pseudanabaena sp.
ACCAGCCGCCTTCAGCACTACGGACATTGCCAAATTTGGTGGCTAAAATTACGTGATCGCGTCGATCTTTGATTGCTTTACCAACTAGTTGCTCGTTAGTAAAGGGACCATACATATCAGCGGTATCAAGGAAGTTCACACCGAGTTCTAGAGCATGATGAATTGTCGCGATCGCTTCTTGTTCATCCCGACCACTATAAAACTCAGACATTCCCATACAACCAAGTCCAAGTTCAGAAACCTCAAGTCCCTGATTACCTAGTTTTCTCGTTTTCATTGATTTACTCCTATTTTAGTTTTGAGAGAGCGTTTTCGCCCCTTAATCGAACCGAACTTTTCTACGGTAAAGCCTAAAAACATAATTTTCAGTTTACAGATAAAAACATATAAATTTGTCACGCAGACATTAATATTAGAGTAGATTACATGACCTTTGAGTTCAAGTATGACCTCGTTACACAAATGGTTAAAACCAAAACGGCTAGCCATTTTTGAAGCTTGTCTAATTGGTTTAGTGGCTGGCTTAGCAGCTGTGATCTTAAAGTGGGGCATTGGATTGGTAGGCGGATGGCGCGTCAATCTTGCTAACGACATGCCAGCTTGGTTTGTCTTACCTGTAATCGGTTTAATTGGAGGCTTTCTATCAGGTTTTTTAATCGAACGGTTTGCGCCCGAAGCTTCAGGAAGCGGCATTCCTCAAGTCAAAGCAGCACTCGGTTACGTTCCGATTGCTTTAAATTTGCGCGTGGCAGTTGTCAAGCTTGCTAGCTCGATGTTATCACTAGGTTCAGGACTGGCTCTCGGTCGTCAGGGACCCACCGTGCAGATTAGCGCCGCACTAGCAGCCCAGATAAGTCAATGGATTCCCACCTCTCCCGAAAACCAGCGTCAACTGATCGCGGCTGGAGCCGCTGCTGGACTTTCCGCAGGGTTTAATGCGCCGATCGCAGGCGTATTATTTGTGGTCGAAGAGCTACTTCAAGATGTTTCCAGCCTAACTCTAGGTACTGCCATTATTGCCTCATTTACTGGTGGCATGATTGCTCGTCTTTTAGGAGGTCAGATTCCTCATCCCATCATTCCTAATGTCCAATTTTCAGTTCAAGAAATTCCTTTTTTAATTTCTCTCGGCTTCCTGGTTGGTTGCTTTGCCGCACTCTTTAATCACAGCGTAATTGCGGCTACGCAATGGAATCGTCGCTTTTTTAAGATGGGATTGTCATGGCGGATTGCGATCGCAGGTTGTTTGACAGGACTGGTGATCGCGATGTTACCTAAAGACTTTCGCGATAGTACGGGCTTGCAGCTTTATTTAGCATTGGGACAATCAGACTGGGAGGTGACAGCAGCAACATTTGTGGTGCGATTTCTGCTCACGCTAATTGCCTGTAGTGCGGAGACTCCTGGAGGATTATTTGTGCCTAGTCTGATATTGGGAGCGTCCCTAGGCTCATTAGTAGGAAATATAGAGTACTCCTTACTAGGGACTGGAAATCTGACAATCTATGCTCTTTCAGGAATGGGTGCTTTCTTTGGGGCAGTCGCAAAAACGCCCATTACAGCATTTGTAATGGTTTTTGAAATATCAATGGATTTTACAATCGTTTTGCCACTGATGATTACCAGCGTAGTGGCTTATTTATGTGCAGAAAAGTATGCTCCTATTTCTTTATACAATCGCTTATTGGAAATGCGAGGGATTCATCTAGAGACAAAAACGATGACGGAAGGGTTATGGAATGGGTTGAGAGCAGTTGATGTGATGCAGCGGCAAGTGGAAACACTAAGTAGTCAGATGACTGTTAAGGAAGCAATGCTTTCGTTTGCGCGATCGCGACATCGGGGCTTTCCAGTAGTGACAGATACTAATTTAGTCGGTATTATCACCCAAATAGATTTGGACAAAGTCCATGAGCAAAATTTATCTGGAGATATCAAGATTGATCAAATCATGACCCCAAATCCGATTACAGCCAGCCCTGAAGAAAGTCTTTCTCAAATTCTCTATCTACTTTCTTATTACAAACTTTCGCGCTTACCTGTAATTGATCGCAATAAATTAGTGGGAATTATTACCCGCAGCGATATTTTACGCGCTCAGACAAGACGATTGAGCAGAGGGAGTTCGCCGCAAACAAATAATCTATCTTATCTCGTCTATCAAACACGTGGACCCTCTATTGGCAAGGGTAGAATACTTCTGCCTCTTAGCAATCCGAAAACTGCCGATTATTTGATAGAGATTGCATTGGCGATCGCAAAAGAGCGAAACTATGAACTCGAATGTCTACATATAATTTCTATCGCTCCGCACCTTTCTCCCTCAGAAACATATGTAGATTTAAACCCTATCTTAAAAGTATTTCAACAAGCAAGCATAGCTGCCGAGTTACACCAAGTTCCGATTCATACACAAGTACGTGTGTCTCATAATGTTAGTCAGGCTATTTTAGAAATAGCTGGCTATCGCCAAATCGATCTACTCTTGATTGGCTGGAATGGTCATTCGTCATCGTCTGAGCAAAAATTTGGTAACACAGTTAGCAATCTACTAAAGCAGATAAATTGTGATGTGATGTTAATTAAATTTAGCGATCGCTTGCAGAAGTTTAATCAATTTACTCAAGAATTTAAGAAGCGAAGTATTTCTTTCAATCGCTGGTTAATTCTGATCAATGAGGCGGTAAATACTGAAAATGCGCTGCAATTGCTTCCTCCACTGATGCCACTTTCTAGTTATCCTGAAGTTTGTCTTTGTCAGATTTTTTCTCCTGTCAATAAAAAGCATGAAGATAGCCAGTTGGAGAAGTATGCAGACTCTTTAGATAAATCTCTCGGTTTCTCAGTTAGTACGGTTCCAATTTATTCTGAATCAATTGCCGATGCAATCATTGATTTAGCAGATGAACAGCGAAGTGATGTAATCATGTTAGGCGCAAGCCATGAAAGTTTTTTGCAACAGATGCTTCATGGTGATATTTCCGAGCAGATCGCTCGAAATAGTGACAGGACTATTATTATTTTCCGAAAATCGCCCGTAGGATAACAATAAGTAAAGGAAGCTTGTAGCACCCTGTCTACTTTCTAGTCTTTTATCAATGATTGCTATAAGATTGTGAAGTTCTTTAATAATCAAGCATATGGACTTTAAAAGTATTATTCGCGATATTCCTAACTTTCCTCAAAAAGGCATCATTTTTCGAGATATTACGCCTTTATTGGCTGATCCTCAAGGGTTAAAGGAAATTGTAAAAAGCTTTCAAGCAAAATTTACCGAACTGAATATTGGGGCGATTGATTGCATTATTGGCATTGAGTCTAGGGGATTTATTCTCGGCGCACCACTAGCGATGACTTTAGGTTGTAGCTTTGTGCCAGTCCGTAAACCAAAAAAATTACCATCAGCAGTATTTCGAGTTGAATATGCGCTGGAATATGGAACCGATACTTTAGAGATGCATTGCGATGCGATCGCCGCGGGTCAACGAGTAATCATCATTGATGATGTAATCGCTACAGGAGGGACGGCAGCGGCGGCAGGCAAACTAGTTAAGCAGTCTAGCGCGAAACTAATCGGTTATGGATTTTTAATTGAGCTAGACTTTCTCAGTGGCAGAAAAGCTTTGCCAGAAGTTCCAATTGTCTCGTTAGTAAATTATTAGGCGATCGCTTATCTAACCCAAATAGAAAAAGCCTTGCAACGCGAGGCTTTTTCTATTTAAGAGTTGTTGATTGGGATTAGGAAGATTTTTAAACGTGAAGCGATCGCGCGAGGTGTATTGTAAGGCTAATAAATTAGCTCAATGTTATTACAACGCAAACAGACGCTACTATAGCGATCGTCAGCTTTATAAGGACAGACTCATGATACTAGACAATGAAAATAGCAACCTGAAAGTCCATGAGTGGATTGCAAAATATACAGAAGAAGGCACTGTCGATATCGTTACAGGTTATTTCACTATCGGAGCATTAGCCTATCTTTCTAGGCAAGTTAATTACAAAATCACAAACTTCCGTCTAGTTCTTGGTGATATTGTCAATTTTGATAAAGAAGAAAATAGACCGCTAGATCTCCTCAATGAAAATATCACAATTGAAGCTGCGCTAAGGTTAAACAGCCTCTCTAAAGAAGCCGTAAGCTTTTTAAAACAAGATCAAGTTCAAGCAAAAACCTTGGAGCCGAACTTTTGTCATGCTAAGTGTTATCTTTTTACCCCTGAAAAAAAAGACGATCGCGACAAATATTTTATTTCAGGCAGCTCGAACTTAACTGAGGCAGGAATTGGCTTAAAACATACTAATAATCTTGAATTAAATATTGCAGAAACAGGAAATAATAACCAATATAAAGAGTTAGTGGAGTGGTTTGAGGCACTGTGGCATAAACCTCAAGCTCACAAAGAAAAAACTATTTTCTTTAAAGACGGTTCGGTGCAAAAGATTGATTTTAAAAAGTATTTGATTAATGAAATCGAAAAAATATTTATCGAATATA
>JAYVVP010000188.1:0-4495 GCA_043786935.1 Pseudanabaena sp.
CTGGTATTTTTAACCAAAGTTTATCTTTTACTACTAACTTCATACGGCATATATTGCAATGCTTTTTCTTACTCATTACGCGGAACCATTGCCGGAATCTCGTTTCTCAACAAATCTACCAAAGCCTGTCCATTCCCCATCTCTGTAAATCTTGTGGTCGCTGTAATCCAATCAATCATCGAAATAAATTCCGATAAATCAATTACAGGCGCAATCCCTTCCGCATTTTTCAAGTCCAATGCCCCATAGTAAATCCCCTCAATCGACACATTCTTCGCCGCCTTAAAATAAGCCGCAAATAAAAACACTAGAAAAGGTAGCGATCGCAATCCGTGAGTAATGTCAAAAATAACACTTTCCCCTTCAGGAATCTCCGCCGCAATAATCTCAAATGTTTGCCACATCTCCTCCGTATCCATTCCCGTAGGAATATCCAGAGCCTGAATCCTTGGATCACTGTGAAGATTTACTAATTTTGACCATGTGTTTAGTTTTGCTTGCGCTGTCACACAAACAATCATGCGATCAAATTCACAAAACTGCACAAGCGCCTCTGCAAATACTCCACCCGTATAGGATTGATCGCGATCGCCAAAACTATATTTTGTTTCAAATAAACCGCGATCGCCCAAAAAAGTAACAATAGTCGTCATGAATTACCCACTTCCCAATTTGATTACCTTACTGGAGGTAGAGCATAACCGATTTGACGCAGAGCTTTGCGAAACTTTCCTTCATGAGTAGCCAAAACAACCGAAGCACGATTACCCACAAGTTGGCAGTATTTCTTAGTAAACGGATCATTAGTCATCAACCCTCATCCAAAAACTCACGCATCATTTGATTAACCAACTGCGGTTGCTCCTGCTGCACCCAATGACTGCAATTAGGAATATAGCGAATCCGTAAATCCTGCACATATTCCTCCGTACCATAAGTAAGCTCCTTGCCCAAAGCCCGATCCTCCTCACCCCAAATCATCAAAGTCGGCATCTTGAGAACACCCCACGCCTTTTTTTGAGATAGATTATTAGGTAGATTGCGATAGTAGTTAATCGCACCTGTCAAAGCACCACGCTTAGCAAAAGCATTCTTATACTGTTCAATATCCGCATCCGTAAAAGCACTCTGATTAATCGCCATTCATCGAAAAGCCTCCTCAATGAGCCGATAGTCATCTAACTGAATCAAGAACTCAGGCAGAAACGGAATTTGAAAGAACGCAATATACCAACTCTTGAGCATCTGCTGCGGGGTCTTTAGCCCAGCCGCAAACTTAGCGGAATGCGGCAAATTCATCACAATCAAACGACTCACCAACTCAGGATAGGCATAGGCAAAAGACCATGCGATCGCCCCTCCCCAATCATGACCAACAAGAATACAGCTTTCATAGCCCAAACCTTCGATCACGCCTTTGACATCTTCCACAAACTCTGACATAACATAAGCAGATTGAGCTTGAGGCTTATCACTATCGTTATAACCACGCAAATCAACAGCCACAACCTCATAATCCTTCGCAAATTCTGGGATCTGATGCCGCCATGAGTACCAGAATTCTGGGAATCCATGCAGAAACAACATCAGCGCACCTTCACCCTGTGTGACATAGTGCAATTTTATGCCATTAGTATCAACCGTATCATGATGCAAAGACTGTTCAATCATAAGGATGCGCCTGTTCGCTTTGAAGCTAAGTTTAGTTCGATTATTATAGCGATCGTCACTCATTAATTTAAGATTTACACCCTAATTAAGTAGCAGAAAAAATCTTATTCCTAATCCAACATCGCCGCCGCTTTCAGAAAAGCGCGTTTCGCAGCAATCTTATTCTTACGATTGGTATACCGTTTAAAGCTCCTGACATCTCGATGTCTGGTCAGCTCCATTGCTAAAGAAGGATCTAATTCATACTTCACAATTAAATTCGTTGCAAACGTGTGCCGCCCCCGATGGGAATGCAAATCAATCCCAGTCTTTTCAGCCAAATCATCCATCACATGCCGAATCCCCCAATAAGTCAATCGCTTACCCTGACTACGATTAGAGCAAGACACAAATAAAGAACTTTCATTCGATAACTCTCCTGCTTGTTCCCTCCTCCAAAGCAAATAAGCATCCAAATTCTGAATACCTAACTTCGTCAAAGGTACTTCTCCCTTACTATCCCACTTCGCCTCTTTTATTACCAATTCCCCATTGACATAATCCTCAACATTCAGACGACAAACCTCCTCAGCCCTCAATCCATGCAACAGCACCGAAAACAAAGCCCGATCGCGCAACATCATCTTACTCAAGGCGATCGCCTCATAAATCCGCAACACCTCCTCATCTTCCAAATCCTTTGCCACAGGATCTGCCAATCTCTCTTGCTGAATGCCAATTGTCGGATCAGCTGTTACATATTCTGAAAGCAACATCCAACGATAAAACGATTTCAGAGTTCGCAATACCCGATTCACTGAACTCAACGCCAATTCACGCTCCTTCAATAAAAAAGTTTTAAACTGCGTCATTTTGCGACGACTCACATCCACCCAAGCTAGATTGCACCAATCCATAAAAATCCGTAAGTCAGCTTGATAAGCCTTACGACTCTTGGGCTGCAAAGACCTTGATGCTAAGAACTCATCAACCCTTGCTTGGCGTAAGTCTGTAGTAGCGATCGCTTTAGGCGATTCGCTGTAAACAATTAAAATTGGCTCTGGAATGGACATATCCGCTTGTATTGAATTAATTCTCTATCCACGAATGACTATAATCTCTCGACCTGCGGGGCTAATTACATTCTCAGTAGTAGTGCGATCGCTTAGCGGCGGTAAACCAGATCGGCGATCAAAGATCACCAACCATCCTGTATCCAAACTCAACCCTGATAAATATTTATCCAACTGAGGCAACCCATCCTTGAGTGGATCGGGTCTTTTGTCACCCCATACCTTCAACTCCATTGCCAAAGTTTGTTTGCCATAGCGCAAACAAATATCCATTCTCCCTGAACCAATGGCATATTCCCTTTCCAACGTGCCATTACCATTAACAACTCGATGCAGAAATGCCATCATCACCAGATGTGGCGCAATTTCTGGATAGTTAGCACTCTTGAATAATGGCTCACCATGTTGTCGCCAGAAACCTAGAAAAGCATCCAGGAGGACTTGAGCATTGAGACTTCCATCAGGATTAAGCCAGCTAGGTTGAATCATCGGCAAACTATCCTGCACTCCTTGAGACAAAACTCTGGGAATCACTTCTTGATAAATTGGATTCGCAATCTTTAAGCCACCTTCCTGACTCCGCACCACTAAACCCAAATCCAACAAGTAGCGCCGATCATCATCTGGAGTATCGCCTAACTCTAAGCCCGATAAAATCGGTTGAATTATGGCTCTAACTCTATCTTCTCTCAATCTTTCGGCAAGACTATCTAGATGCGTATCTTGCCTCTTAATCAAGATTTCCTTAGCTTGATTTACTAACTCAGCAGTAATGGGAATAGATGGATCTTTAGCAATGTATTCAACAATTTCCTTAGCGATCGCATTGACTAACCAAGGCTGTCCCTGTGTCAAATGAAAAGCTAAATCAACAGCATCAGGTGTAAATATTTGTCCTGTGGCTTCCGTATGTTGCTGATATAGATTCCTCACATCCTCTAAAGTAAAGTTACTAAGCGTAAAGGAGCGTACTTTGATATTAAAAGGACTAGAAGTATTCAAGCGATCGCTCCCACCTGAAGCATATTTATAGTCCCGCACGTCGCGCATCCCCACTAAGGCAACCGACTGCGGAAAGCCCTGCGGACGACGCGGAAATCCAGAGCGGATTTGTCGCAGTACTGAAACCAGTGTCTCATCACTCAAAGCATCAATTTCATCCAAAAACACAGCTAGAGGACGTTGAGAAACCTGCGCCCAAGCTCCCAGAAATGAACCAATTTGGCGACCTGATTCCCCCTTTATTTCATCGCTTGGTTGCAGTTCTGCTGGCAAATAGAACCGTATTGCATCCTGCCATTCATCCAAAATTGCGTTCTCTGCTGCTTCGGGATCGTGAGAAAATACTGCTCCCACTTCCAAAGACAACATCACTGACGTATATTGCCCGCTAGCTGTTAACTCCTTTGCCAGCGAAATCATTGCTGTAGTTTTACCCACTTGTCTTGGCGCATGGAGGACAAAATAATTCCGCTGCGAAATTAGATTGACTAACTCAGGCAACCGCTCCGTAGCTGACAACATGTAATGAATATCAGCTTGACAAGGACCAGCGGTATTAAACCATTTTTGCATAACGACAGCTAACTAACGGGCATATACCCCTTCAATATATCGCAACGCATCAAGCAAAGTCCTCAAACCTTGAAAACACGTTAGCTGCACTAAGCATAAATACTTATTCGTTTAAATTTAATGGCAAATAATTGACACTTATCTGCTCTAAGATATTTCTATGACAAGTTGGGCTGTTGTGTTAGATTTTCTAATAT
>JAYVVP010000189.1:0-12216 GCA_043786935.1 Pseudanabaena sp.
CTGCGGATTTGAGTTGTATCATCACTAATAGGAATATAAACTGATTGAGAATAAATATCAGTGATCGCCTCACTTCTAACTACAATTAGATCGAGGACGTGTAATTTCATTAATATCCAAGCGGAAAAACTGATGTCTTGTAAACGCGTCTTAGATTCTATATATATAATTTTGCTGTGACAAAACCATTTAGCAATTAATAGATAAAAGATAGAAAACCCTGAACCAGTAGAAAGAACTAATTTCGGTCTTTGTTGAGGAATTATCTTACAGGCTAATATTAAATTGCGTATAATATTCGACAAGTTCTTTCTAGTAGAACTATATCCCCAGTACCGATGATCATCTTCTATTTCTCGCTCAGTTGTAGTTGTTTGAATTGAAATCCAAGTGCGATCACTATAATTATTCCAAAAGGATTTTAAACTTTGGATATAGCGAAAATATCCACCTGAAGCGCTAACAAGCATTAGTTTTTGAGATTCCTGAGCGGGATATCTTTTACTCAGATATTCACACAACTGAGTTTCATCAATTTTAGGCGTTACTGCTGAAGTTTGTTGCAATTTAATAAACTTGACTAAATCTCCAGGCGATCGCGCGATCGCAATGCCTCGGCGTTCAAAATCGTCAGCGACTTCCATTTGATGATTATCAATATGCTCTCGAAATCTCTGTAAACGTGGTACTAAAACATAGGAGGTATCTTTGTCTTCTAATAATTGAGCAATGCCCTCATCGCAGTGGCTGACAACTAAACTTGCCCGATCAATAAGATCTGAGAATTCTTGGTCAGAAAGCCAGCGATAAGCTTTTGAACCATCAGGAAAATATGTTGAAGAACCATATTGAACTATTATCTCTTCGTTAATTAGTTGGTACTTAACAAGTAGTTCTATCCAATGCATTAAAGCATTAAATTGATATTGTTCTGTCCCAACTGTGATTAGAAGCATGTCTCAAGCCTTATTACATATCAATCAAGAAACTTCAGAAACTTCTAGTATCTGTAACGTTCTCTACTTAGAACTTTACAGCAATTTTAAGCTTATGAAAAGCTCTTCTGATCATATTTTGAGGACGCTTTTCTAAGGCTTTTATAGCTATTGCTATCAAAATTCAAAAAAGGGAGCGGGCTGCAAAGCGTCGATTCTGTTTCTTGGATTTTAATACACTTGACTATGGCTATAGACCATAATAAAAAATGAAATAAGTTTTAAAGACATTAAATATATGCCAAAAGCTATCTGGAATGATGTTGTCCTTGCTGAGAGCGATCGCTGTGAAGTAGTAGATGGGAATCAGTATTTCCCTGCTGACTCACTGAATATGGAATATTTCAAGCCGAGTAGTACGCATACAACGTGCGGCTGGAAAGGTGTTGCTAGTTATTACAGTGTCGAAGTTAAGGGTGAAACTAATCAAGATGCAGCTTGGTATTACCCTGAGCCAAAGGACGCTGCTAAGCAAATTAAAGGACATGTTGCATTTTGGCGCGGCGTAAAAGTCCAGCTTAAGTAAAAAGCCCTGTAAAACAAACTAAGCTCTTTAATTAAGCATTTACAGCTTTGATATGAGCATGGCGTGATGCAGGAGATACAACTCGATGCAAGGCACTACGCGGTAAGACACGCAAAATTTCTTCGGTTGTAGTTATGCCAGCGTTGAGCTTATAAATCGCAGCCATGCGGAAAGAGTTGAAATCGATTTCGTTAAGATAGCGATTCATTTGAGTAATCGTGCCTTCATAAATCATTTGGCGAAAGGCATCGTCGATATCTATCAGTTCAACGATCGCCTCGCGCCCGATATATCCTGTCAACAAGCATTTTTCGCAGCCTTTACCTTTGCGCCAACGGCTGGGATCAATATCTTCGCGCTCAAGTCTCAGTGCTTGCAGTTCGGCAACGGTCGGATGATGATGAACAGAACAATGCGGACAATTTTTGCGAACGAGTCGCTGGGCAACCACACCAAGAAGAGCATCACTAATCAAGCTAGGCTCTGGCCCTAAGTCTTTAAGGCGTGGGATGGCACTTGCCGCATCGTTGGTATGCATGGTTGAGAGAACTAAGTGCCCTGTGAGCGCAGCTCTAACCACGGTTTCAGCGGTTTCCGCATCGCGAACTTCACCCACCATCACGATGTCAGGATCTTGTCTCAAAATCGCGCGTAGTCCTGCGGCGAAGGTCATCCCTGCTGGTTCGCAAACTTGAGTTTGGGTAATATTTGGCAAGATATATTCCACGGGATCTTCAACGGTGATCACGTTCACATGTTCTTGAGCGATCGCTTGCAAACTGGTATAAAGCGTACTGGTTTTACCCGAACCAGTGGGTCCCGTCATAATGATCAGCCCTTGGGGTTGTCGTAACCAACCGTCATAAATTTTTAGAGTGCGATCGCTAAATCCTAAACATTCTAAATGGTTAGAAAAAGGATTATCGCGAGGTAGTAAGCGAATTACTGCCTTTTCACCACAGACACAGGGCAATGTACTCACGCGCATATCGAGATTGCGATGCATACTTTCATCGCTGGTATATTCTTTACCGATGCGTCCATCTTGAGGTCGGCGACTATCGGCAATATCCATGTCGGACATCACCTTCAGCGCCACAATGATTTTGCGGCTGATTTCGAGGGGTAAAATTTTTATATCGCGCAAAATGCCATCAATGCGAAAGCGCACTCGCAAACCTTTGGGTGTTGGCTCTAGATGAATATCACTGGCCCGATGCTGTAAGGCGATCGACATCAGAGCATTAATTCGACGAGTTTGATCAACGGCTTGAGATAGATAAAGGTCGGTAACTTCACCAATATCTACTTGTTCAGCTTCGCCAGTCAGCGGATTGATCGCCTGTGCAGAATGAATCTGGTTAGGATTAGGAATGTTTTGGCGGCGAAACCAAGTGCGATAGCTATTAGTCGAAATCTTGATTACTTTGATTTCAGTTAATGTGCGATCGCTAATTAGCTTAATATGTTCGTCCGTCACAGGCTGGGGACTACCGATATAAAAACAATTGCGCCATAGCAATAAGGGGATTATAGGGGGCAAAATGCTGCGATCTTCAAATTCACGAAAAAATCGACGATTTAAATCTTGATCAAGCCAATCCAAGTGGACATTGCCATCAATATCGATTAAAAATTGCAATGCTTCTTCGCACGAACTAATGTTTCCGTCACGTAAACGTTTCCAGACGGATGCCCCTTTTGTTTCGCTCATTCACGCAAGCTTGATAATTGAATCTCTAACTATTTTACCTTAATAATAGAAGCTGCATAAAGTACTGCCTTTGCTTGCAGCGGCGTGCAAACGGCTTTCAGTTAGTCATATTTTTTGTTGAACATTTGTTTGGCTTGATCGTAAACCTCAACCGTGATTGGAGACAAATTATTATCCTGAGCATACTTTTCAATCTTTTTACGGGCAAACGGACGGACGAAAAAAGGAATGTCTTTCAGCTTTGCTTCAGCTTCCGCAGTCCATATAATCTTTTCACTCATTGATTTTTAGTTTTTCTTTTTTGATTGATGATTTAATACTTTGCAAATTTTAACGTAATCTGTTTTCTTTAATTCCAATCTTGGAGAAGATCCAATGCTTCATTGCACCAATCAATCCAACCTTGCTCAAAATTAATCCCTCGGCGCAAAGTCAAATAAGCAAAGCGAGCTTTAGGTGGGCAATTTTTGGGACATTCAAAAAAATTATGCTCGATTGCTTGATAAATTTCGAGTTGCTGCTGATGTAGTTGACGATGCTCTTGGATTTTTTGAGCGATCGCGTCTTCAGGAATTAAGTAGCCTGCATAAATTTTAAGTAAAAATTCATCTTTAACGGGCGCAACATTAGTAGATTGCCAAACCCAAGTTTTAAGTTGTGACAAACCTAAATCTGTTACTGAAAATACTTTTTTGTCAGGTCGTCCATCTTGCGCGATCGCTTCAGCGACGATCCAGTTTTGCTGCTCTAGTTTAGTTAACTCTCGATAAATCTGTTGATGCGTGGCTTGCCAGAAAAATCCGACAGAGCCATCAAACTGTTTGGCGAGATCGTAGCCGCTTTTAGGCTCGTGAATCAGAGAAACCATTAGTGCATAAGCAAGAGACATATTTTTTGAAGTTAACTAAAAACTAGGGTTGACATATGCACTTAGTTGAATATATATTGTTGGCATATTCAACTAAGTGCATACTAACTTAACTGAATATATTAAACAATAGACAACAAATCTATGCCAATCATCGATCCCGATCAAGTGCTAAGTAGTTCAGGTAGTAACTATCCAGATTGTTTTAAACCAGTAGTTGCTGGACGTGAAAAAAAGCGTTTAGGTGATGCGGTAGGGCTAAAAAACTTTGGTGTAAACTTGACCACACTTCCACCAAAATCTCGATCTGGTCTCCATCATTGGCATACAAAACAAGATGAATTTATCTATGTTCTCTCTGGAGAATTAACACTGATTACTGATGATGGAGAAGCAATTCTGCAAGCAGGGCAAGTTGCCGGATTTCCCGCAGGGCTAGCTAATGGGCATTGTCTTTATAATCACACCGAGGCGATCGCTAGTTATTTAGAAATCGGCGATCGCAATCCTGATGATCAAGTTACTTATCCTGATGACGATCTGATTGCCAAAAAATCGGCACAAGGATGGCAATTTACTCGTAAAGATGGAACAACCTATTCTCCTTAAAAACTCTTAATTACTAATCGAGAAAAACATGACAGCAACTATTGAAAAACAAGCCTCTTGGGCTAAAGCGATCGCTAAACCAGCGACAGAGTTTCCCCTTACCCAACTCTCGCCTATTTCTGGAACGATTCCCGAAAACCTCAAAGGCTCTCTTTATCGCAATGGACCTGGACGATTGGAGCGTGGCGGCGTGCAAGTTGGACATTGGTTTGATGGTGATGGCGCAATTTTGGCGGTACATTTTGCAGAAGGACAAGCTCGTGCGACCTATCGGTATGTGCAAACTGAGGGATATTTAGAAGAAACAAAAGCCAATAAATTGATTTTTGGTAATTATGGCATGGCTCCCAAAGGTTGGTGGTGGGAGCGTTTTGGCAAGTCTTCTAAGAATGTAGCAAATACTTCTGTATTAGCTTTACCTGATAAACTTCTCGCCTTGTGGGAAGGTGGATTGCCACATTCGCTAGATTTGGAAACTCTGGAGACACATGGCTTAGAAAATCTAGAAGGTTTAGAGAATC
This sequence comes from Pseudanabaena sp., assembly GCA_043786935.1. Lineage (GTDB taxonomy): Bacteria > Cyanobacteriota > Cyanobacteriia > Pseudanabaenales > Pseudanabaenaceae > Pseudanabaena. Next base: position 5,234 of record JAYVVP010000189.1, read on the forward strand.
GCTTGCCATATTCGGCTCATCCGAAGCGCGATCCGCAAACAGGCGAGATCTTTAATTTTGGGATTTCCTATGGCAAAAATGCGACTTTAAATATTTATCGCAGCGATCGCCAAGGTAAGCTGCTCAAAAAAAATCAGACCAATCTCCAAGGGCTTCCAATGGTGCACGACTTTGTGATGGCGGGAGATTATCTAATTTTCTGTGTGCCGCCTTTAAGGATGAATCCCTTCCCTGTACTACTAAACTTACAGAGCTATAGTGACTCGTTGGCATGGAAGCCTCAAGAAGGAATGGAAATCTTAGTGTTTGATCGCACTACTCTCGAATTGGTCAGTCGCAGTAATGCGGAACCTTGGTATCAATGGCATTTTGGTAATGGCTATAGCGATCGCGATGGTAATGCTGTGTTTGATTTAGTCCGCTATCCTGACTTTACTACTAATCAATATCTGAAAGAAATTGTATCTGGTAAAACTAAAACCAAAGCCAAAGGAACTCTTTGGCAAATGCGACTTAATCCCAAAACAGGAGAATTTCTGGAAACTTCGCAAGTAATTGATCGCGGTTGTGAATTTCCTAGCGTGGCTCCCTCACAAGTTGGACAAAACTCACGCTATACCTATCTCTCGATCCATCGTCCCCATGCTGATCTGCAAACAGAACTATTCGGCGCGATCGCTCGTTACGATTATCAAACAAATACGCGCACTGAAGCTGATTTCGGGGCAAATCGCTATCCGATGGAGCCTCTTTTTGCGGCAGATCCAGCCAATCCCGATACTGGCTGGGTTATCACAGTTATATTTGATGGCGATCGCGAATGTTCAGAAGTATGGATATTTGATAGCGATCGCCTAGACTCCGAACCAATTTGTCGTCTTGCCTTACCCAGTATTGTGCCAATGGGTTTTCATGGTACATGGCAATCTTCGTAAGTAAAAGCAGTGCTTTATGCTCTAAAGTCTAGAGATTTAGAGCATAAAGCACGATATACACAGACTTGAGGGAATTGGTATAAAATTGTTAAGTGATATTAAATTAACTTCTTGTTTGAGAAGCTAACAAAACTTTCGACACTAAAAAATGCCCCCACGGTTACAAGTTAAAACTGAAGATTGTTCGCCGCTGGGGCTGTATGTTCTTCAATATTTAGAAGAACAAGACGTAAGTATGAACCATCTTGCCGAATTAGCAGGCGTACCACAACCGCGACTTCGGGGTGCTTGTTTTAAAGGGACTTGTCCAACTCCTGAGACTTTAAGGAAATTGGCAAAAATAATGGGTAAGCATCATTTAGAGCTTTATACATTGGCATATCAGGGCAGGATTGAACTAGTTCCCGAAGATGTAGATGATAACTTGCTGGATATTTTAATCATGCAAATGTTAGAAATGGCTCGCGAACTTAACCTTGCCATGCCTAAAGAACAACCTTCTAAAGCTAAAATTCGTAAAGCTTTAATGGAGCTTGGCTTTAGAGAAAAGCGTGAAGAAATCCCGTAATTTGTATAGTGCTTTGCACAGTGCAAATTAATTATCGGTTTGAACAATCGCGATCGCTAATTACTAAAAATGGCGTGGATCGCCTTTACTTATTAGAGTCAATCCGTTCCTGACGCTTGATTTCATAGAGATTATTAAGTATGTTCTGCCAATCTACTGGTGTGAGAAGCGATTTGTTTTGGTCACTCTCTGAGGTTTGTCCAGAAGTATTTTGCCCAGAAATATCTGCATTATGGAAATCAATTTTTTGCAGCCCTTCTTGAATTCTTTGTTGAAGCTTTTGCTGGGCAAGCCATACACGACCACGAACTGCTAGAACTTCATCATTGCATGACATTATATTAAATTGAGTTTGAATTAGCGATCGCCACTTAGGCTGAGTATCCGCAGTCATTATCCCTAGCGACTGCAAGCCCACAACCGCAGCGTAACGTACCACCCATTCCTCATCCTGCTCGGCAACAAATAGCAAAGCATCTAAAGCTTCTTCCTGTGCCATTTCGCACAATTCGTCAGGAAACCAATGCCATTTCATCATGCCCAAACCTTTGACAGCAGCGCGGCGTACACTCATCGCGAAATCAGCTGTCGCCACACCTAGCAGAGTAACTAAGCCTCGCGGATCGCCAATCCCTGCTAGAGCACGAATTGCCCACGATCGCGCTGTGTAGTTATGCGTATCTAGAAGTTTTAACAAAGCGGGAACAGCAGGATAGCCTAACAAAATTAATCCATCAACTGCGGCAACTGCGACACCTGGGTTATTGTAGCTGAGAGCTTCAATCAAAATAGGGATAGCGCCTTCTAATCGAGCATCCGCTAAGTTTTGGACAGCTTCAAGTAAAAGCTTAGAAGAGTCTGCTTCTTCTACAGCCGCAAGGAGTTGGGAAAGCCGATCAGTCATATAATCAATGGAGCAAAGTAGCTCAGAGTGAGAGCAAATCCTAATTCTTTACTTTACAACAAATCATCCATGAGTGCCATGATTCTAATTGCACCTTCTGTTAGATTAGGAGGGATGGCAAGTGGGATTTGTTTTTCTAGTAAACCTTTGAGAGAAATTAACTTAAGGCTGTTTTCTGCCATCGTTTTAGCGATCGCATCAGCCGCCGACAAATAACCGATCGCGCCCAAGTCAGCAAGGACTGCACGCCGTAATTGCAAATCATTATTTGATAGCGCGGTGACTAAGCGATCGCCATACTGATTAGCAATTTCTGGGTTTTCCGAAAGCTGATACATAGCTCGTGCAGCCGCATACTTAACCCTAGGAATAGAATGTTCTACAAACGTCAATATAGAAGGAATTGCTTCAACTGCCCCCAAAGTTCCTAAAGCCTCAATAATCGCGTCAAAAGGCTGTTCAATTTCTAGGTTTGATTTTTCTGTGTTTGATTTTTTGGAATCGATGGGCATATTAAGTAATTCCATTAGCTTAGGAATACAAGATCTATCGCCAAGCATTTCCAAGGACTGCGCCGCCGCTTCGCGGACATAAAAGTCATCGCATTCTAAAGATCGAATCAAAGCAGGTACAGCCGAGCGATCGCTAAGCTTTCCTAATGCTCTCGCGGCATTACGGCGTAATGGATATCCGCCAGCTTCAGTGCGATCAGCTTCATCAACAAGTGCAACGATTAATAAGGCGATCGCCTCTGGAACATTGACCCGAAAACGTCCTATCCACCATGCTGCATAAACCCTCAATCCCAAATCTTCACTTTGGAGATTAATGATCGCCTGCTCAATAGTTAACAGATTGTCGTCTGAAATCCCCGTCTCTTCATTCATAATTTTTAATTTTGTAAAAAATCTATTTGATTAAAAGTGTTATGGAAAAAAGTTTTATTTAGGACATAAAACCAGAAGATGAGTAGCGGCGCAGAGCGCCGACATCCGCTTCTTGGGTTTTAGTTTGTACTAACTAACTCTTGCTTTGCTATAAAAGTCAATATTTTAATCAAAACACACTAAAAAGCAAAAAGCACCCCATCGGGGTGCTTTTTGTTCTTAAAGAGAATTAGCTAAGTGCATTGATAGCATAGTCAATGTAGGAGTTTGCTTCAACAGCAGAATCTCCAGACAAGCCATGGTTAGACTTGATGTACTTGAGAGCTTCAACATACCAGCTAGGAGAAAGGTCAAATGTACGGTTGATTTCGGCAATACCAGCAACCAAATAATCATCCATAGGGCCAGTTCCACCAACTACACAACAGTATGTAACCATACGAAGGTAGTAACCGATGTCACGTACACACTTGTCTTTGCCAGTTTGATCCGCAGCGTAGTTAGGACCAGTCATCGAAGTTGTGTAAGGGAACTTGCTGTATACAGCGTTAGCAGCGCCAGAAGCTAATGAAGAAGCTTTTTCGCTCAAGGCTTTAGCAGCAGCTAGCCCTGCGGTTGCTTGGCGGAAACGACCAAAAGCAACTTGGGTTTCGGTAGAGCTGAGGAAACGTCCTTGTGAATCGGCGGCTGATACTGCTTCGGTTAGAGGGGTTTTCATAGTGAGATGTTCTCCAAAAAATAATTTGTTAAGTGGAATGCGGTGAGGCAAAAAAATCAAAGCTTATTATACTAGTCAACAAACTAGGAAACAGCAGCAGCAGCCTTATCAAAGTAGCTACCAACTTCACTCATAAGAGCGGAACAATCACCACGAGTAACACCATTGGCGTCATTAGCGATCGCGATTGCGGCTTCCTTCATTTTTTGAACGCCAACTGCAACAGAAGCGCCAGGAGTACCGAGAGCCAAATATGTTTCTCTCAAACCATTGAGGCAACGATCTTCCAAGATGCTAGCATCGCCAGAGTAGATAGCATAGGTAACGTAGCGCAAGATGATTTCCATGTCACGCAAGCAAGCAGCCATACGACGGCTGGTGTATGCATTTCCACCAGGAGCAATCAAAGCAGGTTGTTCTGCGAACAAAGAGCGAGCTGCGTTAGCAACGATTGCCGAAGAGTTGCTGGTGATGCGGTTTACGGTGTCTAAACGCTTGTTGCTTTCAGCAACCATAGCGCTAAGAGCATCAATTTGAGATGCACTGATATAAGCGCCTCTAGAATCAGCTTGTGATACTACCTTTGCAAATGCGTCCAACATATACTGTTATCTCCAGTTTTTTTGTAATGATGTTTTACTTTTTTTTAGGCTACTTAACAAGCAACCTAAATCTAAATATTATCTGAACTTTTATTATTCAGAATGACTTAGAAAATTTTGATTTTTAAACGATTGGCTAGTTCGACTTAACAAAGTAAATAGTTGTTTGTTACTTAGATTTGTCAGTTCAATTTCTAACCTACTTGTTTATACTATGTCGTTGGATCATTTTTTATTACAGATTGTGACAATCCATACAACCTGATTTCGCGATCGCAATTTTGCTAATTGTTAGAGTCTTTTAGCTAAAGACTTAAGGGTTTAATCCCACGTTAAGAAAATATATTTTCTTAACGTTTTGAGCATAATTTCATCCCTATAATAAATTGATGCAAACCCTCGACACTCAAATTCACAGTCCAGATGTAGATACAGTTAATCTGACCAACTGCGATCGCGAGCCTATACATGTTCCTAATTGTATCCAGCCGCAAGGTGTATTGCTGGTGCTAGCTGAACCTGAGATGCGAATTGTTCAGGTGAGCGAAAATGCTCCTGAGATTTTAGGAATTAATGTTGCTGATTTGCTTGATCGCCCTTTGGTGGATTTTATTGGTAGCGATCGCGGCGACCTTATGCAGATGATTCGTAGTTGTCTTGATCGCAGTTTTGAGAATATTAATCCACTAAATCTTACAATTGCCACCGCCCATAAAACGTCTCGTAACTTCAACGGTATTATTCATCGCTCTCCTAGTGGGGAGATTGTGTTGGAGTTGGAAGTTTTAACATCAAAGAATAGTGGGGATTTCTTTCAATTTTATCGTCAGATCAAAGTCACTTTAGCAAAAATGCAGACAGCGAATAATCTCGCGGCTCTGTGTGACTTAGTGGTTAATGAAATGCGTACAATTACAGGATTTGATCGAGTGATGATCTATCGCTTTAATGAGCATGGCGATGGAAGTGTGATTGCGGAATCTAAAAAAGAGAACTTAGACGCTTTTCTGGGAATGCATTATCCAGATTCCGATATTCCTAAACAAGCAAAGCATCTTTATACACTTAATTGGCTGCGATTGATTTCGGACGTGAATCGCGAACCGATTGGATTAGTTACTAACTATAAAAACACTCATCAATCCCTTGACATGAGCTATTGCGGCTTGCGGGCGGTGTCGCCCTTACATATCCAATATCTTAAAAATATGGGGGTTGTTGCATCAATGTCAGTTTCCCTAATTCAGCAACAACAGCTTTGGGGATTGATTTCCTGTCACCACCACACGCCTAAGTTAGTCTCTTACGAAATCCGTACTGTCTGTGAATTTTTGGGACAGTTAATGTCTACAGAGCTAGCCACTAAAGAGAATAACGAAAACCTTGATTACAAACTATATTTAAAGACAATTCAAAGTCAATTTGTGGAGCGTCTGACCAAAGCAACTAACTTTGTTACAGAAATCACCGCAGACAAAGAGTCTCTATTAAATCTGACAGGTGCTTCAGGTGTTGCTGTTTGTGATGGCGAAAACAGCATTATTTTGATTGGTGAAACCCCTCCTCAAGCGGCCTTAAAACATCTACTCAGTTGGCTCAGCGATCGCTTTGAGCAAGATATTTTTGTCACTGATGACTTGCCTAACCTCTATCCTCTTGCAGGAACGTATAAAAATGTCGCCAGTGGATTACTCGCGATGGCTATCTCCAAAGTCCAGAATCAATATGTGCTTTGGTTCCGTCCTGAGCTATTACAGACCTTGACTTGGGCAGGCAATCCTGACAAGCCTACGCGAGTAGAAGAAGATGGGAGTCTAACGATCTTTCCACGTCAGTCCTTTGCTGCTTGGCAAGAGATTGTTCGCGGTAAATCTAATCCATGGTTAAGCTATGAAGTAGAGGGAGCAGTCGAATTGCGGCGAGCCATCATTGATATTGTATTGCGTCAAGCAGGTGAGCTTGCCAATATCAACATGGAGCTAGAACGCATTAACAGTGAACTAGATTCCTTTGCCTACATCGCATCCCACGACTTAAAGGAACCTTTACGCGGCATCCACAATTACGCCACTTTTTTGTTAGATGACTATGGAGAAGTACTTATAGGCGATGGTGCTGAAAAATTGCAAACGCTATTAAGACTGACAACGCGCATGGAGTCATTGATCGAGTCCCTGTTAAAGTTTTCTCGTTTAGGTAGACAAGAGTTGCAAATGGATTCTATTGATCTTAATGGCTTGTTGCGGAATGTGACTGAGTTATTTGGAATGAATCCCCAATGGCAGAATTGCACAATTCACATCCCTCGATCGCTACCAACTGTATTTGGTGATCGGGTTTTGATCGAAGAAATTTTTACCAATCTGATT
>JAYVVP010000190.1:0-12125 GCA_043786935.1 Pseudanabaena sp.
GACTTCAAAAATTTAGCTTCTATCTCACCACTAGGAGCAACAAGCCACATAAATGTTACTGCACCTTTCTTCCCAGTCACATTTGCGATCTTGAGTGGAATCCATGTTATTCCTTTTTCTCTATTTAAGTCAGGGTTTGACACCAATGCATTTTCAGGCGCAATTTGGGTAGTCCTGATTAAATTTCTAGATACTAAATCTATGATTTGCTTGTCAGTGGAGTAGGGCGAGGAAGCATTGGTAATCGCTTTTTCATTTTGATCAATATTTGCTGCTCCTTTCACATTTTTTGCGTCTTTACTAGTATCTTTAGGATTTTTAATTTCAGGATCTGGTGAAGATGTTCCATTTTTTAACCCATTACTTTGAAACTCAGGCTTAATATTACTATTAGGCGTTTTGGCAGGAGTGATGTTGTCAATCTGTCCAGATGGAGGAGTCCGAGATAGAGGAGGAGTCCGAGATGAGTCAATCTCTGGTGAATTATTTAATAAAGGTGGGAATTCAAAATTATTTGAAACTGGTGGTAGATTTTCAAAATCATCAGAGGAGTTTAAATCAAAGGAGGGAAACGATGTGCTTGGCAATACATTTAAAGATGTATCAAGTTTATTAGTGGGAGATTTGGCGAATAAATTATCAACAAATGACTGACTCTGTTTTGAATTTGTCGGCACTTGTCTGGAAGGTAGTTTGACGACAGGAAGAGTTGTGACAATAACTTCAGGGGGAGATTCTGTTTGTTTGAGAGGATTTGGCAGGATTAATGCAAAAGCAGCATGAGCGCCAAGAGAACTAATTAAAAGCACCCAAAACGGATGCTTCATAATCAAAGAGCTTGATTTACGAGCGAATTGACGTATAGAATCTTTTCTCAAAAATGTCTGGGCATAGCTTAGTGTAGACTGCCATGCTTTACTTACGGTTAGTTTGCTTTGGGGTTCAGTTGGCAACATCTTTTTAGTAAGTAGGTGAACTCAATTAAATATGAAACCTGAGAAAGCTTTGGCATATTAAGAACGAGAGGTGGCGATCGCTACACGATTTCCTGCAATTGCTCTTAGCTCAGCCAGACGATTAATCACTTCTTGATAAGAGACATTTGAATTATCAGCACTAAGGACAACCATGCCTCGTGATGAGTTTGCCAAAAAATTGCGAATGTCTTGTTCTAACTGTTGAGGTGAAATAGATTTACCGTCCGATAACATTTGCCCAGCGGGATCAAGAGTAATTATAAAAAAATCTCCTAGCTGAGGGTCGTTCACATCGGAATTACCGCTATTGTTGCGATTACTAATTGGTAAATCTACGCCAATGCGGCTTGGCATAGTCAGTGCAGATGATATCAAGATAAAAAATGCCAAAATCGAAAAAACTACATCCAACAAAGCGGTCAAATTAATTTCTGTATTAGCCGATCCTTGATGTTTTTTGCGTATTTTCATATGCACTCGAGTAAACGTGACGAATTTTTAACTATATTGTTTCTTGCGGTTTGATGTAATTTACTTCCACGACTGTATGCACATTTCCACGGGGACTAAAGTCGCCTTTGACATTAATTCTCAGCGGATCACCTGCTTTTACAAAATCATCCAAAATTTGATTGACTGATTCTTCGTGAGAAATAGAGCGATCGCGATAGCTATTGATGTAAAGCTTAATAGCCTTGAGTTCTACTAATACTTGATTAGGTGTATAGGTTATATAAATCGTAGCAAAATCTGGATAACCTGAAAATGGACATTTACAAGTATATTCAGGAAGTGTAATTTGAATACTATAGTCTCGACCAATTCTGGGGTTCGGGAAAGTGGTCAGGGTTGCTTCTGCGATCGCTTGTTCGCCGTATTTAACAGTCATGTATACTCTGAAGTAATTTTTTAGCAGATTGCTTTAAGTTTAACAAATATCGTCATCCATAAAAAAGAAGAGACGCTTAGCATCCCTTCTTTTTTAGAGGTAGTAATAATTAATGTTTTTTAACATCATGAGGTTGGATTACGCCATAGCCACCATGATTGCGCTCATATACAACATTGATATCCCCTGTATCTCCATTGCGAAAAACATAAAAACTATGATCAATCAACTCTAGATGCTCAAGCGCATCATCGACAGACATTGCGGGCATTGCGAAATATTTGTTTCGCACAACTTGAGCTGGTAACTCAACCACCCGATTGTCATTAGGCAAAGGCAATAGAGGCTGTTCAGCAACCGCTACACTGGTTTTCGCAGCGGCACGATCAGTCTTACGCTCTTTAAATTTTCGCAATTTGCGGGTGATTTTGTCAGCTACTAGGTCAATACTTGTATATAAATTTTCAGTTTTTTCCTCAGCACGGATGATCGATCCGTTCGCATACACTGTGACTTCTGCTGATTGGCTAGACGCAATGCGAGGATTACGAGCTACAGATAGATGAACATCTACCTCTGTCGTTAATGCTTGGAAATGGCTAACCGCCTTGTCGATCTTCTGCTCGACATATTCACGGATAGCTTCAGTGACTTCAATATTCTTGCCTTGGATTACAAGTTTCATCTTTATGACCTCGCTTCTAGATTCCAAATCAGCTAAACAAATTGACGACGCGCAATCTCGTTCTAGTTACCCCACTGCGTCCAATAGCTGATTTGGCTATGAGACCAGATTAGCATTTTGTTGGTGTCATTAAGTAAGCTTCGATGCACTTCTTAACGTTAGCTTAAACTAATTAAACTAATCGAATTATTACAGCAAATTTTTTAAGATAAGGGGCTTAAGCACTTTTTATTTTTTACTTTTGGCTAATCCGTACATACTGCCCAGCAAAGCCCATAACAACATACTAATGCGCGGTTCATAAAATACTAAGTCTAACCAACCCGATAGCAAACATAAAATAATTGAGATTGCCACAACACTCATTGTGCCTTCTGATTCACTCGCGATCGCTGATTTGATCGATGTCCAGAGCGTCCAGCCAATGATCCCAATAAACCCTAATAGAGCGGGGATACCTGCACCAACTGCGATCGCTAGGTAGAAATTATGTTCGTGGGGTAAACCGCGTAAATCATAGCCCATAGATTCGGCTATAAGTGGAAAGTTTCGCAAACCCCAGCCTTGAAATGGATGTTGAGAAATTAGAGAGAGAGCAAATTGCCAAGCATTTAGGCGATCGGCTGTAGAAGCATAGCCGCCTAACTTAGGATCGATAGTACTGGCGATCCGATTAACAAATCCTTCTGGTAGTAGCGATCGCACAGTTTCGTTTTCTAGACCAAACTTCTCTCCAAATACAGCCCATGTCATGATTAGCACCACAATTCCAAATCCTGCCATAAGTTTCCATTGACGATAATAGATAGCCAGTGTTACCCCACCTAATATCGCCAGTCCCCAAGCATTGCGTGAACCTGTGAGAATGAGAACACACGTTCCTAAAGCGAGGGCAATTACAGCGATCGATTGTTGAGATTTAAAAATACTTTTCACTTTCCCAACTGCAAAATGAAAAGCGATTGGTAATAGTGTTAATAGATAAATTGCAGTTTCATTGAAATGTCCAAAGAATGACTGAATACGGCGATCAGGACTAAAACCCATGGGAATTGGATAACTATCAAAAATCACCTTTGGGAATATCCAATCAGGGCGATTAATAATTGCTTGCAAAATTCCGAACCCACTTACAAAAATAGAACTAAATACTAATAGCCATAGAAAATGAATGAACTGAGCAGGGGTACGAATGATATAGCTAATAATGGCAGCCAACAGAAAATAAGGTAAGAAATTGGCTAATCCGCCTGCTGCCGTGGCAGAATTGAAAGCGATTATTGTCGTGAAGATCATCCATAGAGATAGCCAAAAATAAGCCCGATTAACTGGTGTCGCGATCGCTTGCCAACCATGTTTAAACAGAACAAACAAAGCTAGCAATAGCGTAAAAGCTGGCATAAAAACATTGCTAATCACCATAAAAATGGCAATACTTTGCAACCACTTCCACTCCAATTGCAATTTATCATCTTCAGTCGGTTTCCAGAGCATCAATTCACCATACACGTTATTAGATATTACAGCGCTTTACACTGAGTACAACTCAAAAAAAAGGAAGCGCTAAGCGCTTCCTTTTTTTTGAAATAAAGATTCGCTTAGCGAATCTTTACAGATGATTAATAGTCGAAGTCTCCGCCAGCGCCCATTGCACCGCCACCAGCATTAGAAGAGCCTTCAGGCTTGTCAACCACGATGCACTCAGTAGTGAGGATCATGCCAGCGATCGAAGCTGCATTTTGCAATGCAGAGCGAGTCACCTTCGCAGGATCAACAATACCAGCGGCAAACATATCTTCAAATTCACCAGTCATCGCATTGAAGCCAATGTTGAAGTCTTTTTCACGAACATTTTCCGCAATTACGGCACCGTTGAAGCCAGCATTAGCAGCGATGCGCTTAACAGGAGCAGAAAGAGCTTTGGAAACGATGATCGCTCCTGTCAGTTCTTCGCCTTTGAGGTTTTCAGTTGCCCATGCATGAAGTTCAGGAGCAAGGTGAACATAGGTTGTACCACCACCAGGGACGATACCTTCTTCAACGGCCGCTTTAGTTGCGTTGATAGCATCTTCTAAACGAAGTTTGCGATCCTTCATTTCAGTTTCAGTTGCAGCACCAACTTTGATCACTGCTACGCCACCAGAGAGCTTAGCCAAACGTTCTTGAAGCTTCTCTTTGTCATAGGAAGATTCAGTTTCTTCGATTTGACGACGGATTTGTTCGACGCGAGTCTTGACTGCGGCTTCATTACCATCAGCAACAATTGTGGTGCTGTCTTTGGTGATGATGACGCGGCGAGCTTTGCCGAGTTGGTCAAGTTTGACTGCATCAAGGCGCAAACCTGCATCTTCGGTGATTACTTGAGCGCCTGTGAGGGTTGCCAAATCTTCAAGCATCGCTTTGCGGCGATCGCCAAAACCAGGAGACTTGATTGCAGCGACGTTAAGAACACCACGAAGACGATTTACAACTAGAGTTGCAAGAGCTTCTTTTTCGATGTCTTCAGCAATGATGATCAAAGGACGACCAGAACGAGCAACTTGCTCTAGAACGGGAACGAGTTCTTGAACCAAAGCAATCTTCTTATCGGTGATTAAGAGAACTGGTTCTTCAAAAGAAGCTTCCATGCGCTCAGCATCAGTGACGAAATAAGGAGAGATATAACCCTTCTCAAAGCGCATACCTTCGGTGATTTCCAATTCGGTAAACATGGACTTACCTTCTTCGAGGGAAATCACGCCCTCTTTACCAACTTTGTCCATCGCTTGAGCGATCATAGCGCCGACTTCTTCATCGTTACCAGCCGAGATGGTTCCAACTTGAGCGATCGCTTTAGAATCTTCAATTGGCTTAGCATGTTCTTTGATTTTGCCAACCAAGAAAGCTGTTGCTTTGTCGATACCACGCTTAAGTGCGATCGAGTTGGCACCAGCCGCAACGTTACGCAAGCCTTCTTTGACCATTGCATGAGCAAGAACTGTTGCGGTAGTTGTACCATCACCAGCCGCGTCATTGGTTTTAGAAGCAGCCTGACGAATTAGAGCAACGCCTGTATTTTCGACATTATCTTCTAGTTCAATTTCTTTAGCGATGGTTACGCCGTCATTGACGATTTGAGGAGAACCAAATTTCTTTTCAAGAACTACGTTGCGACCTTTAGGTCCAAGGGTTACGGCAACTGCTTCGGCGAGAATGTCCATACCGCGCTCTAGGGCGCGACGTGCATCTTCGTTATAAATTATTCTCTTAGCCATGGTTTTGTATTAGGTAATTGGTAATTGGTAAATATTTTTTAGAACGCTTCGCGCTTTAAAAACAAATTATGAAACGATCGCTAAAATATCTTTTTCGGCTAATAGCACATATTCGTCAGTGCCAAGTTTGATGTCAGTGCCAGCATATTTGGAGTAAAGAACTTTGTCTCCAACTTTGACTTCCAAAGCTTGGCGATCACCCTTGTCATCAAGCTTGCCAGGACCTACTGCGGCAATTTCGCCGACTTGAGGCTTTTCTTTTGCGGTCTCAGGCAAGAAAATTCCACCCGCAGTTTTTTCTTCTTTAGCGCTTACTTTGATAAATACGCGATCAGCTAAAGGCTTTACGGTAGTTACGTTTAATGTCGTTGTTGCCATTGGTATTCACTCAGTTGACTAGCATTTTTAGCTTTGTTTAGAGTGGTTTAGCACTCTAGGTGACTGAGTGCTAATTTAACCGAATGTGTTGCACTGGCTATAGTGTGGTTTACCGAACTGAGAGACTAAAAAAAAGACTAAAAACAGGAGACATTTTGGATCACCTGCTTTTAGTATAAAAGCCGATTCGTTTCTGGGCTTGCAGTCTAAGCAGATGTTGCAGAGGCAAACTCTTGTTGCTCAGTGAACTGTTCGGTAAGTTGTTCAGGAATAGGCGAGATATTTAATTCAGTACCATTTGCAAGGCGATCGCTTTGCAAATCCAAAGCAGCTTTGATTAAACCTTGGAAGAGTGGATGGGGACGGCTGGGGCGAGATTGAAACTCAGGGTGAAATTGTGTGGCGATAAAGTAAGGATGGCTAGGAAGCTCGATCGCTTCGACTAAGCGCCCATCGGGAGAAGTGCCACTAATCACATAACCTGACTCAAGGAAAAGCGATCGATAAGCATTATTGAACTCATAGCGATGACGATGACGCTCATAAATTACTGACTCGTTATAAAGCTTGTGCGTTAAAGTATTGGGCGCAAGACGACAAGCATATAAACCTAATCGCATTGTGCCGCCAAGGTTAACGACATCTTGCTGTTCTGGCAAAAGATGAATCACTGAATTCTTTGTTTCTGGCGCAAACTCGGCACTATTCGCATCGCTGAGTTGTCCGACATTTCTTGCCCAATCAATCACCGCGCACTGCATCCCTAAGCACAACCCTAAAAATGGAATCTGGCGATCGCGGGCATATTTCACCGCCGCCACTTTACCATCTACACCCCGGTTGCCAAATCCTCCAGGCACAACGATTGCATGAACATCTTTAAGGAACTTATCTGCGCCATAGACCTCGATGTCTTCAGAGTTAATCCAGCGTAGATTTACATTGCTATTGAGCGCGATCGCGCCATGTTTGAGAGCTTCGATCACCGAGAGATAGGCATCGGTTAAGCGCACGTACTTACCAACAATCGCGACTTCCACATTATGCTCAGAGCGATATAGACGCTCGACAAGGGTTTGCCAACTGCGTAAGTCAGGTTCACGTTGCTGCATACCTAACAATCGTAATACTTGCTCAGCCAAGCCTTCACGCTCCATGGCTAGAGGTACTTCATAAATGCTTTTGACATCTTGCCCTGTCATCACACATTCAGGCAAAACGTTACAAAATTCAGAAACTTTATCTTTAATATTTTGTGGGAGAGGGCGATCGCTACGACAAACTAAAATATCAGGCTGAATCCCAACGGATTGCAATTCTTTTACTGAGTGTTGTGTCGGCTTGGTTTTCATCTCACCTGCGGAAGCAATCCAAGGCATTAACGTAACGTGCATATAGACAACATTTTGCCGTCCTACATCCTTACGAAACTGACGAATTGCCTCGATAAATGGCAATGACTCAATATCACCAACCGTGCCGCCAATTTCTACGATTACTACATCAGGATTACCATTTTTAGCAACGCGATGAATGCGTTCTTTAATTTCATTGGTGATATGCGGAATCACCTGCACAGTGCCACCTTGATAATCACCACGACGTTCTTTATTGATTACTCCTTGATAAATTGCGCCCGTGGTCACATTACTCAGCTTCGACATTGATGTATCGGTAAAGCGCTCATAATGTCCTAAGTCTAAATCTGTCTCAGCGCCATCCTCAGTAACAAAAACTTCCCCATGCTGAAACGGACTCATCGTCCCTGGATCGACATTGATATAAGGATCGAGCTTTAAAATTGCGATCGAATAATCTCTTGATTTAAGTAATCGTCCCAAACTTGCAGCAACGATGCCCTTGCCAATACTAGAGACAACTCCGCCAGTCACAAAGATATACTTAGCCATAAAATTTCGTTATAAGGTGCATTGCGTTATCGTTGTGTAAACAATGCTTAACAAAGTGATTATATAGCTAGTAGCCTAATCCCATAAATTCCAAAAGCTCAAAGGTGACGCTTTTAATCTTTTCAGCTTTGCATTTTGCTGATTTTTAGAGAAAGCTTTTTGAGGGCTAGTCATCAGGCAGCATATAGAGAAAGTTACGATCGCCTTGATAACCTGACAAACCTGCAAGTTTTTGAAGCGATTGCTCACCCTGATAAAACTTACCATTAATATCCCATGTAGGTACTGTTTGAATTTTGGCTGCTTCACATAATTGAGGTTGAGCATTCTTTCCATCGGGTAAGCATTCAATCCAATTCAATTCGGCTAAAGCTTCTTTGCCAAATAATTGCTTTTGTTTATAGCAATGGGGACAAGTATAGAGAACATACATCTTTGCACCGATTTGCTTAAGATGCCTTGCTAGAGAAATTTCGGCGGAGCCTGAAGTGGTTGTAACTTCCCAGCCTATTCCCTTTTTAGGTCTTGCTGTTGGTGATTGGATGATTTGTTTCCCTGTGGCAGCATCAACGGGTAGATTCGCACTAGCGATCGGTTTACTCACACTTCCATAAATAACTATTGTCCCGACAATTGTGAGAGTGGCAATGATCGCACCTGTGAAGAATAATTTTCCGATATCTTCCCATTTGCGACCGATGATAGAAAATACAAATAAACTAGTAGACAGAAGCGCAGAAGCTATGCAGTAAATACAAGGAGCCTGAATTATAGTAACCAATAAATAAATCAAGTAGCCGCTAAATACCATCATCGCAGTACCACCCATAAAGAGTAGGAATCCTGTCCAGTTATTTAGTTTGGTACGAAGTTCTTTTTGTTCTTGCTTAATCAACAAGGGCGCGATCGCAAAAGCAATCATACTGGCATAACCCAAGCAACCAAATAGAGATAAAGGCAAACCAAAAAGCTTGGCATAGGGAGACGTAAGCACAACATCACACGCATTAGTTGGACAAGCCACTGACGATTGGGAAAAACTGACAAAGGTGAGATAGGCAGTAATAACTAATCCTAATGTGGAAATACCAGCCATGATAGGACGTTGATATCGCTGTAACCAACTATGCGATCGCTGTTGGTTGCGAAGTTCCTTAACTTTTTGAGCAGTAGATGAAATTGGATCTTCAGGAATATTTTCATTCATAATTTTTTTGATGTTAAAGATTATTTCAAAACTCTAGTTGCATTCGCGATCGCTAAGATTGTCGCCCTAGGTTAAGAGAAAACTGCAAAACCTAACCAATTTATTTTGTCTATTAAACTCCCTGAGAATAAGCAGTCACGCCAAAGATTAAAAATAATAATCCACCAATTCCCGTAATCATGCGTTCGGAAATTTTTCCTGCAATTAAGCGACCACTAAATACCGCAATAATCGTACAAATACCATGTCCTAATATGGCTCCCATGGTCACAGTAATTGGGTTACTAGAAGCTGCTAAGGCAATAGTGCTGATTTGAGTGCGATCGCCCCACTCGGCGAGAAATGTCATAGTAAAAGCTTGTACCCAAAGACCAAATTGAGGATAGCGAGATAAAACCTTCCTAGATTCCTGAGCTTCCACATCTGCTTCGGCTTCCTTAACTACGGCACTATTAGATTTAGCAGGCATCCGTAGAGCATCGTAAATTAACTTTATGCCAAAGATCAAAAATAAAGCGATCGCGCCATAGTGAATGTAGGTTTTAGGAAATAGAGCTAAAGCTTGACCTAATACAACCGAAAACACTGTCATTAATGCTAAGGCTGCCATGACTGCCGAAAATACCAAACGCTGGGGATGTCGCATGGCAAGAATTACAGCAATGAAAAAAGTCTTATCACCTAATTCAGAAATCGTAATCAGTAATAAACTTGCGGTAAATCCTGTTAACATTTTTTCAAGCTCCTAAGGGTTTAATTTCCCTGACTGAGCTTGGAGAGATACATACGAACTCACCAAGCCCACATCAGTTGTGAACTCAGTGAAAGTCTCGCTCCCAAGTTTTTGAATTAACTTGTCACTTGAACCAGACAATGATTAATTGCCAGTATGTTGACTCAAGTGGGCTGGCTTTTATCTACCAGCAGCTACTCCCTTTCAATACAAATCAATCTATCACAAGTAAATGCAAAAGATTTATCATAGTTGTTTCATTATTTGAGAACCCTAGTCGCATTGGCGATCGCTGCTAAAGCCACACCAACATCCGCAAAAACTGCTTCCCACATATTTGCTAAACCTAAAATCCCAAGCACAAGGAATACTGCCTTGACAGCTAATGCGAAAATGATATTTTGCCAGACAATACTGTGAGTTTTACGGGCGATTTGGATAGCTTCGACAATCTTGGCAGGAGAATCATTCATAATTACTACGTCTGCGGTTTCGATTGCAGCATCTGAACCCAAGCCGCCCATCGCAATACCCACATCGGCTCTTGCTAGTACAGGCGCATCATTAATACCATCACCAACATAGATAACTTTTTCTTTTTTGCCTGATTTATTGAGAATCTCCTCGAAAGCAGTAACCTTTCCTTCTGGCAATAATTCCGCTGTATAGGAATCAAGTCCTAATCTGCCAGCGATATCAGCAGCTACACCTTGGTTATCACCAGAAAGCATAATCACTTGCTTGATGCCAATTTGGTGCAAATCTTGGATTGCTTTTATGGAGTCGTCTTTAATTTCATCCGCAACGATAATATAACCTGCATAGTTTTTATCTACGGCAAGATGCACCACGCTACCAGAGACTTTACAAGTATCATGAGCAATATTCTCGCGATGGAGAAGGCGATCGTTACCAGCAATCACAAGGCGATCATCGACCATAGCCCGAATGCCATGCCCAGCGATTTCTTCATAGTTAGTAACTTTGTTTAAATCCAATTCTCCTTTGTAGGCTTCCCTAATAGACTGAGCGATTGGATGTGTAGACTGCGCTTCGATATGACCAGCAATAAACAATAATTTATCTTGGCTAAAGCCATTCTGAGATACAATCTGCGTCACTTTAAAGGTTCCCTTCGTCAAAGTTCCTGTCTTATCGGAAACAACCGTTTTCACATCGTTCAATACATCTAAAAACGTCGAACCTTTAATTAAAATGCCGCGCTTGGCAGCCCCACCAATGCCACCAAAATAGCCCAGAGGAATGCTAATTACCAAACCACAAGGACAAGAAATTACTAAAATTACTAATGCGCGGTACACCCATTCAGCGGAGGTTACATTAGGAATGACTAGAGGGGGAATAATCGCGATCGCCAAAGAAACAAACACTACAATTGGTGTATAAATCTTGGCAAACTTAGTAATGAGTTTCTCAGTTTCTGCCTTTTTGCTACTAGCATTTTCTACTAAGTCGAGAATTTTAGCGATGGAAGATTCTCCAAATAACTTAGTGACTTGAATATCCAAAATCCCAGTTTTATTGATTGTCCCTGCTAGTGCGACATCGCCTACTTTTACAGAACGCGGCACAGATTCACCAGTAAGTGCAGAAGTATCTATTTGAGAAGTTCCAACAATTACTATGCCGTCAAGAGGAATTTTCTCTCCTGCTGTAACCGTAATAATGTCGCCGATTTTGACTTTATTAGGAGAAGTCTTAGTAATCACGCCATTTATTTTGAGGTTGGCATAGTCGGGACGGACTTCTAAAACGGCTTTAATTGATCGTCTTGAATTGCCTACAGCATAGTCTTGGAACAGTTCTCCCACTTTGAAAAATAGCATCACGCCGACAGCTTCGGGTAATTGATGAATGGCGATCGCTCCTAATGTCGCAATGGTCATCAAGAAATTTTCATCAAAGATTTTGCCTTTGAGAATATTCTTGCCAGCGCTCGTCAGCACATTCCAACCACTTAATAAATAGGCAGGAATCAAAATCAAATACTCGGCAAAAGCATAAGGGGTATTGTGCAGAGGTTCGTTGTAAATGGAGCCGATCAAAAACAAGGCAACCACTACCATCACTG
>JAYVVP010000191.1:0-12093 GCA_043786935.1 Pseudanabaena sp.
GATAAATTCTTTGACCGTGATTTCTTCGTTGAGCAGCTTGGAAGTATATTGGCTGAACTGTGAGCTAGCAACATAGGCATCCATGTCGCGCTCAAACACTTGACGGTAAGCAGCACGTACCAGAGCGCCTGTTTCGACAGGATCGGTAGTGATGAGCTTGAAGATCTTGCGTTGTTCACGTTTCTTATCAACACCTTGGTTGATGCGATCGCGGATTGACACTTCAGAGCGCTTTTCAGTAACTTGACCAAGTTCAATAAACTTAGGTGTAGGCTCAACGACAACTTTAGTGCCTTTCTCTTCACCCAATGTACTGTTGCGATTGTTACGAAGCGATACACCTGCGGGAGTGAGATAGCGCTCATAAGGAACGGTATCTTCACCAAAGGCTTGTTCATATTCCTTGGTTTCAAGGATCGCATCAACTACTGCATAGAAGCCTTTCTTTGATGCGAGATCAAAGTAAGCATTCATTTCTTGGCGACCATAGGTAGGACGACCTAAGAGTTTGCGATGGGTAAATTCGATCGCTTTACAAACATAAAGCTTTGTCCAATAGCGATCGCGGAAAATCGGCGACTTAGCCAACATCCGCACAAACTCACGTACAGAAATATCACCATTTTCTAGTTTGATTTCCCCAACTGTGAGGCGCTGACCAGAATAAGGCATAAAGCCAATAAGTTGCAGATAAATTGCGCGAATTACGGCTTGGGTAGAGCTTTCAGAATAGGTCACGCTTGTACCTTTAACTGATGTTTTTTTACCACCCTTGCCGATCTTGACGCTGTTACGCAAAGTTTGATCGAGCTTGAATACTTTGGGACTCATCGGATCGATGGAGCCAGTTGCCGCAGGATTGCTAAGTTGATTGGTAATACCAGCACCATTGCGGATCAGGATACGACGAGTATCTTTGCCGAAAGGAGCAGGAGATGCGCTAGGATTACGAGTTTCTTTAGGGAAAATCGCACCAAAGGTAATTTCTAAAGGATCATGACCAGAGCCATAAACGTGCTGATCGGGCAATGGTTGCTGATAGGCGGCAAACAAGGTAATAAATTGCGGAACCTTGCGGAAAGGTGCAGAGTAATTAAACAAGTCAAACTGTGCACCCCAGTTACGTGCAGTTTGAGCTTCTTGTCCAAGACCGCGCAAATAAGGTACGGTTTCTTCGCCGAAGTAATCGCTGTATTCTCTGGAGTTAACTAGTGCATTTACAAGTGCGGCTAGTCCACCTTTAGAAACGATCGCAAAGTAAGCAGCTACTTCTTCACGGCTTTCAGGCGAGCGTCCAAGGAAATGCTTAAAGGCTAATTCGACAGCACGAGAGTTGACAAAAGGTAGGAAGAATTGATCGCGGTATAGGGGCGACAAACCTAAGCGGCGCACAAATTCACGTACCGAGATTTCGCCATTCTTGACTTTAGAGTCTAGGTCAGAAACACTTTGGCTATAAGCACGGGTGATATCGCGCTCGAAAACTTGACGATAAGCAGCTTTAACTACATCATTTTTCTCGCTTCCCGTCATGCCATTCTTCATCACAAACTTCTGACGGCGTTCAGCAGTGTTAAAGTATGTCTGAGGCAGTTCTAGACCTTGCAAATCAGGCGAGTTACGCTGACGGACTTTGGGTGATGGAGTTGCGGCTTTAAACTCAGCGATCGCCACATCCATATACTGCCTGACGATTTCGATCGCATCAGGATCATTAAGAAAATAACCTGCTGCTGCTTGCTTCATGGATTGTAAAGCCACGATTGTGGCATCAGCCGAGCAAGCCGCTTCGATGATTTCACGCAATCCACGCACGTTCTGAGCAAGGATATTTGGATCGCCAGCCACGATCGCATAAGTGGCATAGCGCAAAAACCACGACAAGTCGCGTAACGACTTTTTCATGCGGTCTGCGCCATAACGAGAAATGTTGATAGGTCGAAAATTAGCTGGAGCAACATCAACAACGCCAGTAACTCCAACATTACTGAAGAAACTTTTAATTGTTCCTAAAAAGCCACCTTCATTTCCTTCGCTATAACTGGTTGTGCCAAGTTCCATGCCACGCTTGACATCAATCAAGCGTCCATCTCGTCCAACCTCTAGTGTTTCGCTACCCTTGGCTCTTTCCAAAAATGCGCTTGCTGAACCACCCGTAAAAATACGACTAGCCGCTTTAGAAACGATGTTTTCTGAATTCACAGTCAGAATTCCAGCAATTTCGATTCTTTTTAGTCCAGATTGAAAATATGTAGATAAATCATCTAATTCGCTACGAGTAGCAAAGCGATCTTGTTGCTCTATCTGAGAAATTGTGGAAGTTATAGCGGTCTGATATAAACGAGGGCGGGCATTTACTGCACCACTTGACGCTGTTACGCTCATGTGTCTGCCTTATAATCTTTTAAAGGGTATGTAAAAAGTCGAAATAATATCTACCCAGTATAGGGTTTTCCAACTTAAATATATAACTCTATCTCATCAGAAAATGCCGCATTTACAAGCCTTTCAACCAAAAAGTCACGATAAGTTTTGTAAAGCAAGGCAGTGGGTTAGATTTGATGTTTATAGGTGACTATATCTAAGCGATATCTAGGCGGTAAATGCGATCGCACTTATATATCCAACCAATGTCCAACCAAACAAAATTCTTTGTTCAAGTAAAGCAATAGACGAGGGGATTCAGGAAAAATTGAGAGAGATAGCTTTAAGGTAAAGTAATCAATACTTAAATTTTAACGTCGGTTTGACGAGGGTGTTTACTAATGACAAATGTATCGATAGATTTGGCGGCAAAGTCTCCGCTTTATGTCGGTTTGTTATTTGGTGGGCAATCGGGTGAACATGATGTATCTATTACATCTGCTAAAGCGATCGCCTCAGCTCTCAGTCAAAATCCTCGCTATCACATTCAACCTTTTTACATTCAACGCAACGGCACATGGCGCAGTCCTGATGTTTCGCAACAGGTTTTAACCTCGGGTGAAAGTTTAAAAGAAGCAGAAATGCTCATCAATGCTGCTTTTTTCTTGCCTACCGAAGTCCAAAAAATCGATCTGTGGTTTCCTGTGCTACATGGACCAAACGGCGAAGATGGGACGGTTCAAGGCTTACTGCAATTAATGCATAAACCCTATGTTGGTAATGGAGTACTTGCGTCATCGGTGGGAATGGACAAAATTGCAATGAAAGCGATTTTTGCAAACGCTGGCTTGCCTCAAGTCAAATATGTAGCCCTCAATCTATGGCAGTGGCAACAGGACGAGCAAGCTTGGAGCGAACATATCGAAGCAACTCTTGGCTATCCCTGTTTTGTAAAGCCATCAAATCTTGGCTCATCAGTTGGTATTTCTAAAGTACGCGATCGCCAGCAGTTACAAGAAGCGATCGCTAGTGCCACTAGCTACGATCCGCGCATTATCATCGAGCAGGGTGTCATTGCTCGCGAAATCGAATGTGCTGTCCTTGGTAATGAACAACCTCAAGCTTCAGCGATCGGTGAAATCACTTTTAATAGCGACTTCTACGATTATGAAACCAAATATACCGCAGGCAAAGCTGATTTAATAATTCCTAGTCAGTTATCTGAAAATGTGACTAAAGCTGTGCAGTCCATGGCTGTAAAAGCATTCCAAACTGTAGCAGGTTCAGGCTTAGCCAGAGTCGATTTCTTTTATGTTGAAGTGACAGGAACAGTCTTGATCAATGAAATTAATACTTTCCCTGGTTTTACATCGCTAAGTATGTATCCCAAATTGTGGGAATATTCTGGCATTCCGTTTGGAGAGCTATGCGATCGCTTGATAGAGTTAGCTCTACAAAAATATTAAAAAGTTAGATTGATTGTAGCGGTTTGCATTTGAGTGCTTCAAAGACAAGGTGCTTAAGCCCCTTGTTCCACCCGATAAACATTGCTTGACTCATGGGGAGATCGCTATAGCTAACCTAATTGATACAGCACAGGCTTTTAACTCTGGTTGCTTTGAGTCTGGATCGGCTTCGGCATGAGTAAGGGCATTTGCCTCAGCGTTGTCTGCCCAAAGCTCCCCCCAATGCATCGGCACAAATAACACTCCCCGCGCGATCGCCTCAGTGACTAAAGCAGGAAATCGAGAAGAACCGCGTCGAGATTTAACTTCTACTAAATCACCATTATTAATACCGAATTTGTTGGCATCCTTGGGATGGATTTCGATAAATGGATTAGGGTACATCTGGAGTATTTTGTCGATTCGACCTGTGCGAGTTTGAGTGTGCCAATGACCATACAGTCTTCCTGTGGTGAGGATAAATGGATATTGCTCATCGGGCAACTCAAAAACACCTTTAGAATGATAAGCACCAAATCTAGCTTTGCGATCAGGAGTATGGAATTGCTGATCTGTATAAAGGCGCTTATTGCGAATTTGATCTAGTTCTGGCTGAGTGTCAGAGCAGGGCCATTGCATTACTCCAATATCGGCGAGTTTGCTATGACTGAGCCCTGTGATATCGCAAGGGCGATCGCGAGTAATTTGGGCGAACTCCTTATGAACATCAGCGGAATTCTGGAAGTCAAATTTTTCAGCAAATCCTAATCTGCGTCCGACTTCTGCAAAAATTGCCCAGTCGTCACGCGCTTCTCCAAGTGGTGGCTGAAAGGCTTGACAGAGGGTGATACAGCGTTCGGAATTTGTCATTGTGCCAGTTTTTTCACTCCATTGAGTCGCAGGAAGAAGAAGATGGGCAAAAGCAGAAGTTTCAATTGGATAATATGCGTCTTGGTAAACCGTGAAAGGCGATCGCCTCAAGGCAGCTTTTGTCCGAACTAGATCAGGAAAACTGACCGCAGGATTAGTTGCCGCAATCCACAGAAGATCAACTTCATCTGCTTCTAAACCGCGTACCATATCCCATGCTGTGCGCCCGACTCGGTGGGAAATTTGTCCTGCTGGTAAATCCCAAAATGCTTCAAGTTCGCTTCGGTGTTGCGGATTAGTAACAAATCTGTATCCAGGCAGCAAATGTGACAAGCCACCTGCTTCGCGTCCACCCATGGCATTTGGCTGTCCAGTTAGTGAAAATGGACCCGCACCCGCTTTGCCAATTTGAGCGGTTAGCAAATGCAAATTAATGATGCATTGGACTTTAGCAGTACCTTGAGTCGATTGATTAACTCCCATTGACCAGATCGATAGCACACGTTGCGATTCTGCCCAATATTTTGCGGCTAGATACAAGTCTTCAATTGCAATCCCACAACGCCGAGATACAAATTCGGGCGTATAGAGTTGGGTGATTTCGCTGAATTCGGCAAAGCCGTTGGTATGCTTTTCAATAAAATCGCGATCGCATTTGCCCCATAGCAATAACAAATGCGCGATTCCATTCAGCAGATCAATATCTGTCCCTGGTTGAATCGCTAAATGTAAATCTGCAACTTCCGCCGTTTGGGTTCGACGAGGATCGACAACAATCAACTTAACGTGAGGATTTTTTTTGTGATGCCGACGAAACCGATTGAAAATGATTGGATGACATTCAGCAGTATTTGTGCCGATCGCAAATAAACAATCGGTCAAATCTAAATCTTCATAGCAACAGGGTGGTCCGTCGGAACCGAGACTTTTGGTATAACCTGAAACTGCGGATGACATGCAGAGGCGTGAGTTTGCATCAAAATTATTTGTACCCAAACAGCCTTTAAATAGCTTTTGAGCAATGTAATAATCTTCAGTCTGGAATTGTCCCGAACCGTATATACAAAGAGCATCTACACCTTTAGTGGCAATTATCTGTTGGATCCGATTAACAATCGCATCTAAAGCTTCTTCCCAACTAACTTGGCGAAATTCATCATCAAGGCGATCGCGCATCATCGGATGCAATAACCGATCTTTTTGAATTGATTCGGCGATCGTTGCTCCCTTAACGCAGACCATACCATGACTGGAAGGATGGGCGCGATCGCCTCTTACTTTGAAGCGATCGGGAAATTTTGTAGTAGGTTGAGCACATGTTTCGACGATTTCCAAACCGCAGCCTACACCACAATACGGACAGAGGGTTTTGGTGGTACTAGGTTGATTAGTAGAAGGTTGGATAATTGCAGGCATAGACAGATTGTTTAGCTATTTGAGAGCAGCTATCTCTTTGGAAACAAAACCTTTAACCGCATCGAAATAGCTAGCTTCAGTGAATTTTGAGTATGGCATGGAACGTAGAGCCGCGATCGGATCGCCAAGGTCAAAAACTGTGCCATCAGCTAACATAATTGGTTGTTTATCTTCTTCAGCGATCGGCAACTCTAAATCTTTAGCGGCCTGCTGATACACACTAGTAGCAAGCAAGTTATTGATCACCTCAGCATAGTTTTCTGGAAATTTAACCAATCCCCAACGCGCCATTTGAGTAAGCACCCAGAGTTGCTCTTTACGTGATGGCATATTGCCCACACCAAATTGACAGAACTCTTTATCGTACTTAATTTTAGTAGTTCTAATTGGATAAGGACCCGCAAGTCCTGGACGAATATAAACAGGATCGAGATTGAGATATTTAGGTTTTGACAGAGTTTGCACTATTTCATCACGATTTTCAAATGGCTCGCAGAACTGTGATGCTTCGAGTAGTGCCTTCACAACCGCAAGGTGAGTGTTGGGATATTGCTCAGCCCAATCTTTCCGAACTCCCAACACTTTTTCAGGATGCCCACGCCAAATATCGAGATCGGTTGCGACAACAAAACCGATGCCATCATTCACAGCACGTACATTCCAAGGCTCACCTACGCAATAGCCAATGATGTTATTTGCCATTAGATTCGCAACCATTTGGGGCGGTGGAATCACGATCACATCCACATCCTTGTCGGGTTCGATCTCGCCACTTGCTAGCCAATGACGCAGCAGCAGATTATGCATTGAGGCATGATGCACCATTCCCATCGCAGGGTTGTAAGAATCATGAGACTTTTCGATATACGCCTTGAGGGATTCTAAGTCTTGTACCCCCGTTTCGTAGAGCTTTTTACTAAGGGTAATTGCATTTCCATTGCGGGTTAGAGTCAGCGATGTCACTACTGGGACAGGAATTTTGCTTCCCATGCCGAGGGTAATCGCAAGGGGCATTCCTGTTACCATTTGAGCAAGATCCAGACGACCTTCACGAATTCCCTCGGCTAGCTCATTCCAGCTACTTTCTTTAGAGAGGGTAACATCTAAACCATATTTAGCAAAAATTCCTTTTTCTTGAGCGATCGCAAAGGGAGCGCAATCGGTTAATGGAATATAGCCAATAGTCAGATTAATTTTCTCAATATTACCAAGACTAATCGCCGCCGTACTCTTGTTCTTAGCGCGATCAATTTTGATCTGTTTCTGGCGATCTAGAAAATTAATAACTTCGCCTCTGAGACGATAATAATTGGGATGATTGACCGACTCAAGTTTTTTGCGAGGATGGGGCAAATCAACGGTGAGAACTTGTCCGATTTTCGCTTCTGGTCCATTAGTCATCATGATAATGCGATCGCTTAGCAACAGCGCCTCATCGACATCATGGGTAATCATCACCGCCGAAATTTTACTCTCATCACAAATATGCATTAATTTTTCTTGCAACCGCCCTCTGGTTAAAGCATCTAAAGCTCCAAAGGGTTCATCTAGCAATAAGATTTTCGGCTTAATCGACAAGGCTCGCGCAATCCCCACCCTTTGCTTCATACCGCCTGAAATTTCTCTAGGATACTTATCAGCCGCGTGACTTAACCCAACTAAATCAATATTTTCTTGAATAATCCGATGACGTTCTTCTTTAGGTAAATCTCTCAAAACTCGATTCACCGCCAAACCAATATTCTGTCGCACAGTCAACCAAGGCAACAGCGAATGATTTTGGAACACCAACATGCGATCAGGACCTGGTTCATTGATCTCGCGCCCCTGCAACACAATCCCGCCAGAGCTGGCCTTATCCAGACCCGAAAGAATATTCAAAACCGTTGACTTACCACAGCCAGAATGTCCAATAATCGAGATAAATTCGCCTTCCTTCATCTCAAAGTAAACATCTTTGACCGCAACGTAAGGTTGTCCATTTCGGGTTTTAAAAACACGACTAACATAATCGATTTCGAGGAATGCAGACATAGTGGTTTGGTGGTTGGTAATTGGTGGTTGGTGATTATTTTTCCTTTTCCCCTTTTCCTTGAACTATTCTGCCTCATCAGCAAGGGCAAAACGGCTATACAGAAATTCAAGAATATAGTTGCGGAGGGTGTAATAGCGGGGATCGTCAGACATCGCTTTGCGATCGCGAGGACGGGCAAAAGGGATGTCAACTACTTCAGCGATATTGGCGGCGGGGCCATTGCTCATCAGGACAATTCGATCAGCTAGGAACAAAGCTTCGTCGATGTCATGGGTGATCATCAACGCCGTAACTCGATTGGCTCGCCAGATTGAAAGTAATTCTTCTTGCAACTCTTCGCGGGTCATCACATCTAACGCACCGAAGGGTTCATCAAGAATTAGCACTTCAGGACGAATTGACAATGCACGAGCGATCGACACCCTCTGACGCATCCCGCCAGAGAGTTCTTTCGGTCTTTTATTCATTGCTTCAGTCAAGCCCACCAAGGCGAGACTATCTTTAGCAATCTTAGTCTTTTCTTCTTTAGATTTATCGTTATAAACTTGTTTTACAGCCAGATAGACATTCTCAAAAGCACTCATCCAAGGCAATAGTGAATAGTTTTGGAACACCACCATGCGATCAGGCCCTGGACGCAGGATTGGTTTTGACTTTAAGCAAATCTCGCCAGTGGTCGGTCTATTAAAACCTGCCACCATATTTAGCAATGTCGATTTACCGCAACCAGAGTGACCGATCACACAAATAAATTCACCTTCATATACCGTTAAGTTCACGTTTTCGAGAACAGTATAGGGACCTCTAGCAGTTTGGTAAACTTTGGAAACTTTATCCATTACTAAAAAAGGATCTTGATTTCTTTTCTGGTCGTTATCGGTAAGATCTAGTGACTGCATATTGCTATAGAGAGTTTTAATTGATTGTTATACAGGCAGTTATTACAGACAAGAGGCTTAAGCCCCTTGTTGGATAGGATGAATTTTATGAATCTGACTGAACAGCGAATTTACTAATGTAATAAACCAGTTTGTCAAGCAACAGCCCAACTAAGCCGATATATAACAGGGCAAGAATCAGTTCGCTCTGTTTGCCGCTATTGTAACTATCCCAAATAAAGAAGCCGATGCCACCACCTGCGGTCAACATTTCTGCCGCCACGATCGCTAACCAAGATAAACCGACCGCGATGCGTAAACCAGTGAAGATATAGGGTGCTGCTGAGGGCATCAAGATTGTGATGAAGTAATCAAATTTGCCGAGGCGCAATACTCTTGCCACGTTGCGATAGTCTTGAGGAACCTGCTGCACGCCCACCGCCGTATTCATTAGGATTGGCCAAATCGAAGTTACAAAAATCACGAACAAGCCCGCCGCTTCGTTGACGTTTAGCCCAACAGTTTTCAGAGAATCATTCATGCCACTAAAAGCGGCTAGGGCGATCGGCAACCATGCAAGAGGCGGAATAGTTCGCAATACTTGGAAGATTGGATCAAAGGCGCGATAAAGAAAAGCATTTGTACCGATCGCAATACCTAGGGCGATCCCCATGATCGCTGAAGCTGTATAACCAATCGCCACACGGCGCACACTGATCATGGTTTTAACACCTAAGCCCTGTTCGATCGTTACTTTTTCTTTGAGTTCTTTGCGGGCAGGGCTATCAACTTTTTCTTTAGCGTTGACATCAAAATATTCGCGATCAAAGAATGGATGCCAGATATATGGCTGAGTCTCTTCCCAAACTTTGGTAGGCGGTGGTAAGGGTGGTTTCTTGCCAGAACATAATATTTGCCAAGCTGCTAAAAGTAGGAATAGCGCTAACAATGGTGGAATAAAAGATTTTGCTTGCTGTTGAAACCATTCACCTATGCTATCAAGCGTGAATTTAGAAGTTATGCTGCCCGCCGCCATTTTTTCGTCTCCTAAATTAGAAGTAATTAATTTTTTGTGCTAATTTTCGCTCAGTGGAACTTGTTTCCACATCTAGTTATAGAACAAGGGGCTTAAGCCCCCTGCTTTTCAGCGTCTATGTTATGCCTTCTTGATCTTCAGTCCCTTCAGGTATTCGCTAGGATTCTCAGGATCGAATTTGACCCCATCAAAGAAAGTCTCGATACCGCGAGAAGTACTCTTCGGAATCGCAGCCTCTTGTCCAATCATCTTTGCGGCTTCTTTCCAAATATCTTCGCGGTTAACCTTGTCAACCAACTTCTTGGCATCAGTGTCAGCGTCAAAGTATCCCCAACGCATATCTTCAGTCACAAACCAAAGATCGTGGCTCTTGTATGGATAGGATGCACTATCTTTCCAGAACTTCATCGCTAGATCAGGGTTGTCAAGAGTTCTACCATCGCCGTAGTCAACCTTACCTTGGATTCTACCCAAAATCTCGGTAGCAGGAACTTTCAGCCACTTGTCAGAACCGATGATCTTACACATCTCTTCTTTATTTTCAGCCTTTTCACACCAGACTTGAGCTTCGAGAATGGCTGCAAGTATTGCCTTAGCAGCTTTAGGGTTTTTATCAACCCAATCACCACGCATTGTGAAGGCTTTTTCAGGATGATCTTTCCAGAATTCGCCTGTCGTGAAAGCTGTATAGCCAGTGTTTTGAGCAACTAGGCGAGCATTCCAAGGTTCACCGACACAGAAAGCTTGCATGTTACCCGCTTTCATGTTGGCAACCATTTGTGGTGGTGGCACAACGATTGTACTGACATCCTTATCAGGATCAATATCATTTGATGCTAGCCAATAACGCATCCAAAGGTCGTGATTGCCACCTGGGAAAGTTACAGCGCATTTGACTTCTTTGCCGCCAGACTTGATTTTGGCAAAGCTTTGCTTGAGAGTGTCACTCTTAAGAGTAACTTTGAGATCTTTAAATTCATTGGCGATTGAAATCGCTTGACCATTGGTATTTAACCTAGCCAAGATATACATCGGTACTTTGTTACCGTTGGTAATCTTGCCTTCGGAAATCAGATAAGGCATAGGCGATAGAATATGCGCGCCATCGATACCACCTGCATCAGAGCCAAGTACAATGGTGTCACGAGTGGTTCCCCAAGAAGCTTGTTTGAGGATTTCAACGTCCTTCATGCCATACTTCTCAAACAGTCCTTTCTCTTTAGCAATGATCAGAGGTGCGGCATCAGTTAGAGCAATAAAGCCAAGCTTAGCCTTAGTTGTTTCTGGAGCGTCGGCAGCGCTAACTTTAGGTGTGGAGGTTGCAGTAGCTGAAGGACTTGCCTTGGTGGTAGCGTCCGTCTTAGGAGCTTCAGTGCTTGTACAGGCATTTAAAGCGATCACGCCTACAGTAGAAAGTCCTGCGGTGGTCAAAAACTTGCGTCGAGAGAATGTACTCATTTGTATCTTTTATGTCTTTAAAATTACTGATTTAATGTGGAAGATTGCCAACTCTTCGGGTTACGGCGAGCGATGCTAAGCACCGCTCAGCGGATTGAGTCTAGCTAACTAATAGGAGTTCAGCAGATGTTTCGGCGATCGCAGCATGTTGCTTTGGTGTCGCACCAAAGCTTTCAACTAAAAGCTTACCGATGACTTCGCGAAGATCCTCGCATGGTACTTTTTCCATCACACATTTGCCAAGATGGGCATCTTTGCCGACAGTGCCGCCCATATAAATGTCAACACCATCGACAACTTTGCCGTCCTTACGAGTCTTGCAACCCGTGAAGCCGATATCGGCAACCTGTGGCTGGGCGCAAGAATTAGGGCAACCGCTCCAATGGATACGAACAACTTTAGGAAGATAATAATCTTCGGCAAGTTGCTTGGTAAGCTCAAGCGATCGATTTTTGGTCTCTATGATCGCCACAGGGCAGAACTGATTGCCTGTACAGGAAACCAGCCCACGCATGAGATTGTCAGGCTCAGCAGGAAACTTCTGAAGCAGGGGATCTTGCAGAAGTGCTGGCACTTGCTCATCGCTCACAT
>JAYVVP010000192.1:0-12076 GCA_043786935.1 Pseudanabaena sp.
TTCTGAAATACCAGTAAACGATAAATTAGCATCAACTCCAAAAATAGAATCTCTACTAAATGAAGAAATATTTAGCCAATCTCATTTGATCTTGCTAGCCGAAGATAATGAAGCCAATATCAGTACAGTTTCTAGCTATCTCCAAGCTAAGGGTTATCGCATTTTGCTAGCAAAAAATGGTCAAGAAGCAGTCGATCTGGCGATAACTCATCATCCTGATTTAATTTTGATGGATATCCAAATGTCAGGAATGGATGGTCTAGAGGCAACCCAAAAGATTCGTCTTGATCTTAACTTAGCTAATATTCCAATCATTGCGCTGACGGCTCTAGCGATGACTGGCGATCGAGATCGCTGCATAGCCGCAGGAGCAACTGATTATCTCACTAAACCTGTTAAGCTAAGGCAATTATTCACCATTATCAATCAACTATTAACGACTTAAGAATATAAGCAATGTATCAAGCATCTGTTTTAATCATTGACGACGTAGCTGATAATTTTGATGTCATTGAGAGCATTTTGAGCAATCAAGACTATCAACTGCATTACGCTGCTAACGGTCGAGATGCGATCGCTGGGCTTAGTATATTTCAGCCCGATTTAATTTTGCTGGATGTAATGATGCCAGAGATGGATGGTATTGAGGTGTGCAAGAAGATTAAAGCTAGTCCTGAATGGCAAACAGTACCGATCATTATGGTGACAGCTTTAAACTCCAAATCAGATCTTGCTAATTGTTTAAATGCTGGAGCTGACGATTTTATTAGTAAGCCAATCAATAGTATGGAACTGCGTGCGCGCGTAAATTCTATGCTGAGAATCAAGCAGCAATATAATAGTATCCAGAACTTATCGACTATCCAAGCCTATACCATCAACATCCTCGAAAGCACGCTTGATGAATTGCGCGGTACTTTTTCTTCCAGAATGTCTCACGAGCTAAATACGCCCCTAAGTGGCATTATCGGAGCGATCGATTTACTTTTGGCAGATGTGGAAAACATGAATATCGCCGAAATTCGTGAGATGTTAGGATGGGCTGATGAATCAGTGCATCGCTTAGAAAGCCTAACCAATAAGTTCCTTACTTATTTAGAACTAGAATCTTCCAAAATTCGGCAATCATCTTTCAACTCTTCTCATACTAAATTCTCTAGTTCATCTATAGAATCTATACTACAACTCTATACGCAGAGAGCTAATCGTAGCAACGATTTTATATTTTCCATTGAATCTGCAGAGATTTCTCTATCAGAAAAATATTTTTTAACGATTATCAATGAATTAGTGGATAATGCAATGAAATTTTCTTCATTAGGGACAACAATTAAAGTTAGTAGTCAAGTTGTGGAGGAGATGTTTAACTTATCTATTCAGGACTTAGGTCGAGGTATGACAGAAGATCAAATTGATAAGATTGGTGCATTTATGCAGTTTGATCGCAAGATTTATGAACAACAAGGCATTGGTTTAGGTCTAAGAATTGTCAAAAAAATCGTTGAACTCGCAGGGGGAAAGTTTTCAATTAATAGTATTTATCAGCAGGAGACAACAGTAAATATTTCTTTACCGATCGCCCAAAGTTAAATTTTGAGTACAGCCAATCACAACCTCATTGGTTCTAGGATATTCACGTAGCCGCCTTTGAAAAAGATTAAAGTCAAAACTGCGCGGATCGATGCGAGAACCAGATAAATCTATAATTTGATGCGTAGTAATCCTTTCTGAAGGAACATCTGTTTTAGCAACTAACCATGCCAGCGATTGATATTGGACTTCAGTATACCCACTATGCGTAGTCGCGTCATTTAGTCCATCCGCAGGAGTCTCAAGAGAAATATGATAAGCGAAGTTATTAACAGAACTAGGATATCGAGGATTTGTCTGGACAGTTTCTCTTCCTAATCGACTAATGAAAACAGAATTTCCTGCCCCAAAAGCGCGTTTGTCTGGCGGTACGAAGTAGATGATCGTTCCATCAAGAGCTACTAATGTATGATAGCTAGCTTGATCATCTTCGTCCGTATGAAATTCTTGAAAGAAATTAATCACGCTGTTAGCAGAGCCGACAGTTTCATGGAGAACAATAATGGGTGAGCGATTAGCAGGATTGCCTAGTAGATCTTTGAGATAGCGATCGCCATAGTTAGAGGCAGCTGCCAGAGCAATTATTTCTACGGGTTTGTAAATAATGGATTTCTGAGAAGGAGTGGTTGAAGTTTTCCGAAACCGATCTAAGGTAATAGGAATAGAAGTAAGCGCGACAGGTAATGATGGATTTGGGGGATAGTCTGGTGGTTGGACTTCGCAACCGAATACGGGAGCAAATTGGTTGATTTCTGGCGAAATATAAATATTTTGAGGACTTTGTTTATTTTTTTGTTGAATGCTTGATTGAGAAATCTTTTGAGATTTTGGTTGAGTACTTTTCGAGCGAGATTCTGTAAACTTTGCCTCAACGATTGCAGTGGTTTTGGCTGGTTCTGCCAAGAGAAGTAATGTTATCAATGTCAGAAAAAAGATGGCGATCGCTGTTAATCGTTTTGCTTGCATACTAGGTTGATATTTTTGGGGCTAGCATGAGTTTATGGTAACAATCGCAATCTATCAGAACCATACAATACAAATTTATAGATGCTACCAAAACTTCTATAACTCAAATTAAAATGCGAAAATGAAATGTGATGATTTAGTGCCAGATTTCATTTTGGGACTTACTCTATGACAAAACTGGCCATCGCTATACAAATCTATACTTACAGCAGTTGTTGATCAAACCCGCCACAAGAAGAGTCGCAGGGCGAAGCCCAGCCATTGGTTTTATATTCTTATTTATGCCAAGTTTGAAAGTAAATAGCTAGATTAGAAATATGATGAACTAACCCCAGATTATCAGCCAAAACATGGCGATCGCAAATTTTTTAATTAAACGACAACATCTATGGAAATGTTAACAGTGCCGACAGAGGTGTGTACCTTTTATCCTGAAAGCACTTTGGGAAAAATATATCTAGATTGGATGCCCCAACCAGGAAATCATATTGATTTAGATGGTAAAACTTACATTATTTTAGAACGCCGTCATCAATATCAGCTGCGAAGAGGTAAATACAATTTATCTAGAGCATTAGTATATGTCCAGCCTGCACCAGAAAATTTAGAGAGAAACTTAGTCAATGGACGTTGGATTATTGGAGATGGCAATTGCCGATATAACGCTGGTTCAGAGATTATTCGCTGTGCCGTAAATCCTGATGGTCCCTGTCAAGGCTGTCGTTTTTGGGAATCTATCTAAACAATAAAATAGAACAATATTTAACAAATGTTTTTCTATTTTGTAGCTGTTAGGAGTGGATTAAAATAAATCAAAATAATCAAAATGTAAAAAGTAGAGATAGTGCTTTGCGCCACCTCTACTTTTTGCGGTTATACCCTAACAAAAATGGCTATAGCCACAGAATAGAAAATCCGCAGAGCGAACTCTAGAGCAGACTTTCTATTTGTTTAGAACTGCATACCTACGCCTGCTTGTAGCGAAGTACCTGCTGAGCCGTTGCTTTGACCATTGAATGGAATTACAGCATTGCTATAAAGCAATACGCGATTGGTGAGGCTAACTTCTAGCCCAGGCTGCAAAGCGAAGGCAGTTTGATCGCCTGTCATGCTGTTATTGCCACCAACTTTAAAAGAAGCACCAGCACCAAGATAAACATTGGCGCGATCGCCTACAGGCAGATCAAATGAAATAGTCGGAACAATTGAAGTTCCACCATTACCAAACAGAACAGAACTTCTGACAGAAACTGGTACATCGTCAAATTTGTAACGACCAGCTATGTTAGCACCAACTACAGAAGGATTTGTGGCAAAGCTTTGTAGAGAGACACCTGCACCCAAGTAACTACCTGGTTGTCTTACTTCTTCGGCTGAAGCGATCGCACTAAAAGAGGTGAGAACAGAAGTCGCGATCGCAATACCTAAAGAGATTTTTGTGAGAGATTTCATGAGCTTTGGTTTCCTGCTTATTATGAGTACTTTGACTGGAGATAATTGGCATAGTTCCCATTCTTTTTTTAATCTAAAAAGAGGCAAGAATCCAGTCACAGACTAGATTCTTGCCTCTTTTTAGAATTTCTATCTCAAGACAATCATGCTAATGGGTGACCCTAATTAGCGCGATCGCTCATAGAAGCTAAGGGAAAGGGAAAGGGAAAGTTTCTTTTATCTCCCCTTTTTAACTTTTATGAATAACTACCTGCTATAGCAACTTCACGCAGTTGTAAATCGCAACTACGCCAGACTTGACCATCTAAAGCAGTTTGTTCAATCAGACTAGCAAGGCGTAGCGTTTTCAGAGCCTGATCGCCACCGACTGACGGCTGAACTTTGTCTCGAACGCAGGCGACAAAATGCTCTAGCTCGGCATGAAGTGGCTCGATATTGCTGGTGTGGACTTTTTCAATAAATCCATCTTGACGATATAGGACTTGACCGTAATCAGTTGTCCAATTAGCCGTAGTTTGACGATGAATCAAAATTTCATTATTAAGAAAATCAGATTCAGTAAGTGAGTTTTTGCAATGAGCGATAATCTTCCGTTTTTTCCGATGGGTGACTTTGCTGGCAGTCAGTGTAGCAATTACGCCATTTTCAAAACCGATTGTGGCAGTCACATAATCAAGATAACTGGAGTCTGGCGAAACCCGATTGCCATGAGCAGAGACACGGACGATCGATGCAGGAACAAGCTCAAGAATCAGATCAATATCATGAATCATTAAATCAAATACAACCGATACATCGTTAGCCCTTTGTGAGTATGGACTCATGCGATCGGCTTCGATCGCTAAAATAGTCTCATGCTTTAAAACTTTGCTTAGCTCTTGAAAAGCTGGGTTAAAACGTTCAATATGTCCAACTTGGAGAATCCGATTCTGCTCAGCGGCAGTTCTGACCAATGATTCTGCTTCTTCAATTGTGGCTGCGATCGGCTTTTCGATCAGAACATGAACCCCTTCTTTGAGGCAAGTCGTGCCTACATCGTAATGTAATCTTGTGGGAACAGCGATACAGACTGCATCGACTAGAGGTAAAAGTTCTCGATAATCTTCAAAATAAAGTACGCGATGTTTGCTAGCCGTATCGCGTCCCCGATCTACACTTACATCGGAAACGCCCACTAGTTCTGCATCCTTGAGCAAGCTGAGAACCCTTGCATGATGCTGCCCCATATTACCGATACCTATAACACCAACCCTGATGGGATCGTGGAAATTACGATTGGGGCTCATATTCCTCACAGCTTAATAAACACGCTCAGTTTGTCCAAAATCCTAACATGGATGCATAGCGCTTTGCGCTCAGAGGTTGGCATTAGTGTTTGTAATTGCGTCAACACAGGTAAACCTCAAATAACAAAGGGCTGAAGCCCTTTGCCTTTCTTAAAACAAAAATATAGATGCCTTTATATTTAGCCCGTATTTCTCATTCCTGCGGCGATCCCGTTAATCGTAAGTAATGCACCGCGCAAAAGTTCATTTTTAGAATAGCGCGATCGCAGATCGACAGTATCCGTACGATGTTGACGTAAGCGCTTTAGCAACGATGCTTGAATAAAGCCGAGCGGGACAATTGACCCATTTCGCAGTTGTACTGATCGCTGAAGATCGCGATCGCTATCAAGCATTTGTTTTTGTCCAGTGATCGATTGGATCACATTAAGAGTGCGCTGATATTCATCGTAAATTTCCGCAAATATGGCTACAAAGGCTTCTTCGTATCCCTCTTTGGTAAGCTCACGCATATAGTGATGGGCAATTTGTAAATCAGTTTTCGCAAGCGTCATCTCAACCCGAGAAATAACTGTTTTAAAGAATGGCCATTTGCTATAAAAATATTGCAACAGCGATAGGTGACCACTAGGATTTTGTTGGAGAAATTCCTCAAGAGCCGTACCGATGCCATACCAAGATGGCAATAGAAATCGGCTTTGTGTCCAACTAAATACCCAAGGAATCGCTCTTAAACTTGCTAGATCACGCTTACCTGCACGGCGAGCGGGGCGCGAGCTAATTTGTAACTGACTGATTTCTTCAATCGGCGTGACTTGATGAAAAAATTCGACCAGATTTGGTTGCTCATAAATTAACTGGCGATAAACTTGACGCGATCGCACTGATATTCCTTCCATTGTGTCTAGCCAACAGTCGAGGGTGTCAGTGCTGCTAGGTAATAGCGCCGCTTGAATGACGGCGGTAGTGATCGTTTCCAGATTATAGAGGGCGATTTCAGGTAAAGAATATTTTGAAGCAAGCACTTCTCCTTGCTCAGTAATCTTGATCCGTCCTTCAATACTGCGTCCTGGTTGCGCCAAGATTGCCTCATAAGTAGGGCCGCCACCACGTCCGACCGATCCACCGCGTCCGTGAAACATCCGTAAATCAATTTGATACTTGCGACAAACATCTTGGAGCGCGCGCTGTGCTTTATAAATTTCCCAATTACTGCTTAAAAAGCCCGAATCTTTGTTGCTGTCTGAATAACCGAGCATCACTTCTTGGAGATGTTGATGGTTTTCTAGATAAGCGCGATAGAGAGGCAACTCAAATAACTCGCTCATAATCGGTGGAGCGCTGCGTAAATCCTCGACGGTTTCAAATAAAGGCGCGATGCTCAGCGAACCTTTACCCGTTGCAGGATGATATAGTCCCGCCTCTTTAGCAAGTAATAATACTTCAAGAATATCGCTGACACTACGGTTCATGCTGATCACGTAGTTATTACAAATAGCCACCGAAAACTCTTGTTGAACTTTGGCAACCATCCGAAATGTTTCAATAATTTCGTTAGTTTTAGCGCTAAAGTTCAGATTTGAAGGGATCATTGGTCGGCGCGTCTTCAACTCTTGAGTCAGCCAGTCTACTTTTTCTAACTCTGTAAGGTCGTCATAGGGCTTAGCCAGAAGTTGGAGCGACTCAGCAATTTCCGCGATCGCATTGCTATGTTGGGTACTTTCTTGACGAATATCTAGATGGGCAAGATGAAAACCATAGACATCGACTTGACGAATTAGGTTTTCAAGGGGCTTAGGATTAAGGCGGGTTTCGCCTAAACTTGCTTGAATTAGTTTTAATTCAGCTAAAAATTCGGAAACATGATTATAAAGCTGATTTTCTTGCCCTTTAGTGGATAGCTCCATTTCTGAGGCTTGCCAACCGCTATGGCGTAGTTTTTGGTTGCGATCGCGAGTATTAACTAAGCGATCGCGTACATAGGCTAGCTTGAGGCGATAAGGCTCTTGACGGAATTTGATTGAGTGTTTTTCGTAAATTTCTGGCAAATAAATTTGATCATCGCCAAGGGAATCGAGCAAATCTTGAGAAACATCACTAAGACTCTGTGATAGCGATAATAAACGGCTAAGATGCTCAACCGACTTAATGTATTTATTAAGGACAAGATTGCGTTGATAGCAAGCAGTTTGCCAAGTGACTTCGGGCGTGACATAGGGGTTGCCATCGCGATCGCTACCTACCCATGAGCCAAAATTACAGAAGTTGTAGCGGGGTAGTTGGAGATTGGGAAAAGTAATCAAAATTGCTGAAGAAATGCGATCGTAAAGTACGGGAATAGCATCAAATAATACTTCTTCAAAATAATGCAACGTATAGTCTGCTTCGTCTAAAACCGTTGGCTTGATTTGATTTAGTTCATCAGTACGCCACCAAAGCCGAATTTCTTCAGCAATTTGTTCTTGCAGGGATGCTGCTTCCCAATTTAAAGCGCTCGACGGCAGGGCAATTTCTTCACCGTTGAAGCCAATTAACCGATCTAGTTCCTTGAGCATTTTCGCGATCGTGCGTTGCTTCTCACGAATTGTATGCCGCACAATTTCAGTTGGGTGAGCAGTAAATACTAAACTGATATCAAGATTGTCAAGTACTTTTTGAATTTGGCGAGGTGGTACATTTACCTTCTTGAGTTCTGGAAATAACCAGCGAAATGTGCCGACAGGATATTCAGCCTCTCTATTGATTGGGCTAACCCGATGAATGCTGGTTTGTTCCTGCTCATGATCTTGCTCAACAATATTAATTAGTTGAAAAAATAAAGCAAAGGCTCGAGCAGCCGTAGTCGCTTCATGAAGATCGAGGCTTTCGACCACTTTTAAAACCTCTTGGGCAGGATATTCAGGTGCTTGCCCTTCGGGTGAACACATCGCTCGCAGTTGGCGCAATAAATCGACTAACTCCTGACCGCTTTCTCTGAGTAGGACTGATTCCCACAAATCCTCTACGAGCTTGAGACGGTATCGCAGACGGAAATTAACGGCACGCAGATCGCTCTCTAAATTGACTATTTGTAACAATGATGCTGACAGTGCTGCTGGGGAACTCATCCAACTTTCTCCAAAATTTTCTTTATAGTCCAAAATTTTCCCACTTTTAGAATCACTCTTCTGTTGCTCAAGTTGCAATTAACAACTTTTGTCGTTACAGAATCAGAAATCTCAAGCAGGAACCAAGCATAAAATCTCTAATGTCTTCTATACCATACCAGCCTACCTATTTGTTAGTTGTAGCCATTTTTGCCAGCAATATGGGAGACGCTACTTTCATAAACAAAATCCAAAAATAAAGACAGTGCTATGCGCCGCCTTTGTTTTTGAGGTTTACGTTAAAATCATCTTTAATTCTGCAATATTTCTTTACAAAGCATTGATAATAGAAATTATGATAACCAGCCTTTAAGTTAGGTTTAATCAACGTTTCTGAAATTAAAAGTATAAAAAATAATTTAAACAATGTTTGACGTGCTAATTGTCGGGGCAGGAATGGTGGGTGCGAGTCTAGCCTGTGCGCTAGGCGATAAGCAATCTGAGCAGAATGCGATCGCCGCGATCGCCACAAACTGCCATCTCAAAGTTGGAATCATTGAAAGCAATGATAATTTTTTGCGTGGAGAATTTACGGCGGATGGTCGTGCTAGCGCGATCGCCTATGGCTCGAGTCAGATTTGGCAAAATATCGGTGTCTGGGGTGGAATGCAACGCCGAGGCGTAACTCCGATGCATAGGATTCAAGTATCGGAAGGGGATTTGCCCTATCAAGTGCAGTTACGCCGCGAGGATGTGGGGCAAGAGGCGCTGGGCTATATTGTCGAAAATTCGGTAACTTTGGCTTCGCTTTGGGAATTTGCGCGAGAATGCCCCAATCTTGAATTAATTTGTCCTGCCAGAATTTTAGATATCGAGTATGTTCGCGATCGCGATGTGATGCGCGTCAAAATAAGCTCAGAGATTGGGGATCAATATCTAGAAACAAAATTATTAGTTGGGGCAGATGGCGGGCGATCACAGGTACGTCAACTAGCGAATATTGAGATAGAAGAGCGTCAATATTCGCAAACTTGTATAGTCACCACGATTAAATCAGAGCGATCGCATCAAAATTTTGCTTATGAGAGATTTCAACCTAGCGGTCCTTTTGCGATTTTGCCACTGGGTAGCGATCGCGCTTGTATAGTTTGGACAGCGACCAAAGAAGAAACGCCAGCTTTACTTGCTCTTGATGAAGCGACATTTTTGCAAGAGCTAACTAATCGCATCGGTAAGCCTTTAATGGAAAAGCTAGGTAAAGTCACCTTAGAATCACACAAAGAATCACGCGATCGGGCAAACTATGTTCCACGGTGGATGCATAGTAAAACCTATATACAACCTCGCCTAGTCCTAATCGGTGATGCCGCGCATACTACTCACCCGATCGCAGGTCAAGGCATGAATCTTGGCATCCGTGACATGAATGCTTTGGCAAATGTGCTGCGAATGGCGCATCAAAACAATGAAGATATTGGCGCGATCGCGGTTTTAAATCGCTATCAAGCGAGACGCAAATGGGATAACTTGGGCGTAATTTGGCTAACCGATATCTCCAACCGCATTTTTTCTAATCACAATTGGTTTTTTAAATTGATACGCCGCTTGGGCTTGCTGCTGTTACAAATCTCTCTGCTCAAGCGAGTTTTAATGTACTTCATGATGGGCTTGCATCAGATTCCAAGCAATCATAAAAATTAAGTTTGATGATTGCTTGCGACTTCAAACTCAGTGAAGACTTTGGCTTGCTCTAGGACTAACTCGGTCGCTAATGTCTCCATATCAGGCGGATAACCATATTGACGGAGTAAACGTTTGACTGCAACTTTCATTTTGGCTCACACACTTTCCTTGAGATTCCAGTCAATGGAGGCATTTTTACGAATGCGATCGCATAGAACGATCGCTAGTTCGCGTAATCTATCAACGCCCATCACATCTTGAGCGCTTGAATTTTTGGCTAGAGCATCAAAAAAAGCTAGTTCGTAAGGTTATAGTTTTAATTCTTCACCTCTGGCTTGGGCTGCTTTAGTGTCCTTTGCCATGTTGAGCAGTTCTTCGAGGACATCGGTAACGTTGATGACTTAATGTCCTCCTTTAGCAGATTTCTTCCTCTTTATAAGTAGGTGGGATAAATTAAATATAAGATAGCCACGCCTCAAACTGTTGCTGTGACTGAAACCAATTGATAAGTTTAATTACACCTACCTACTTACTAACTAATTGTTGTTGAAAAAAGTTTCTTGAATCTTTGGGTCTAAATCAATATCTGGGATGAGTTCACCTGTAGTAGGAGCAATCCAGCCCATTCCGATCGCGGCTCTCAACCAACACGTCTATTGCTCTCATCGTTGTTGGCAGATGTTTTGTGCGGGAGAATTTGTCGAGAATCATTACACAATTGAGGGAACGGATTTACATCAACGGGTGCATACGGTTGGTGAGAATCAACGGGAGGAGACTTCGCAGATTCGGGCAATTTGGCTGAAGTCAGAACAATATGGCTTGATTAGAAAATCGGATTTGATTGAAGAAGTTGATGGCAATCTTTATCCCATTGAATAACATCACGTTCATTTCCTTTGTGGTGGTTGCCATCCTAAAATAGAACGTATCGGTGGTGAGCAGGTGAGGGATTATACGATCTTCTTTGCTTGAGCATCCTCGTAATTTCAGTTCATGGTTTGCGCGAGCGATCAGGTGTTTTTTGGAGAGTCTGCAAATAATGGCTTTACGATCGCCTATCTATATGTTTTTGAGTGCGATCGCGAGCATGATAAGGTTCGCGCAAGTCTTGAGTAATATACTATGTCTATGTTGTCAGTATTTTTTATGATTGTGCGATCGCGCCAAATTGAAAAAAACTGCTACGATTTAAGAGGTTCGCGCAAATGCACCTTGAAAACTAAATATGGTATGCTTCTCAAGCGCGGGCGGTCTCAAAACTACTGAAACCCTTTTAGGGATTGAAACGAATTAATAACAGCGTTTGCTTTGCGTTCCCATGTGGTCTCAAAACTACTGAAACCCTTTTAGGGATTGAAACGAAAAAGAATCAAGCAGATAAATTCAATAAATCCATTTGGTCTCAAAACTACTGAAACCCTTTTAGGGATTGAAACAAATTAGTGTAATTATCAACACCTATTACACCTATAGTCTCAAAACTACTGAAACCCTTTTAGGGATTGAAACAATTACATTAACTAGGCTTTACAGCGATACTCATCACTATGATGCGGGGTCTCAAAACTACTGAAACCCTTTTAGGGATTGAAACTTTTAAGGGTCAGAATACTGCTAAAAAATAAATCTGTCTCAAAACTACTGAAACCCTTTTAGGGATTGAAACCCAGCTACCAAATATCGCCATTCCTTAAACGTGTGTCTCAAAACTACTGAAACCCTTTTAGGGATTGAAACCCCACAAACACGCTAGCAACAAGAGCATCGTAGGTCTCAAAACTACTGAAACCCTTTTAGGGATTGAAACATGGGTCGCAAATTTGCGATGCAGTCTATTGCTAGGTCTCAAAACTACTGAAACCCTTTTAGGGATTGAAACTTTTAATTCAGTATTTTGGTAACGGACTTTAAGAGTCTCAAAACTACTGAAACCCTTTTAGGAATTAAAACGATTGATCGCCTTTACTCTTTAAAGGCAAAGTCTTAAAACTACTGAAACCGTGACAAGAC
>JAYVVP010000193.1:0-4405 GCA_043786935.1 Pseudanabaena sp.
TCTGATCCAGCTTTGCTAACATAGCTTGCATTTGCTGAGCTGATCTCTGCCAAGTAAATTGTCTAGCGCTTGCAAGAGCAATCTCTGCCATTCTGCACCTTCCTTCCTCATCGCTGAGAATTTGTCTAAGCGCCTGAGTTAGTTGATCAGGGTCTGTTGGATCAATAAATAGACCGCCACCCTTTAATAAATCAGGCATCGGACTGTTGCGTGTAGCAACTATAGGAGTGCCACAGGCTGCCCCCTCAATGGCTGGTAGTCCAAATCCCTCTGCGAATGATGGAAGCACTACTACCTGTGAAGCATTAAAGAAGTTTACTACATCAGCATCGGGAACAAATCCAGTGAAATGAACACTTTTCTCTAGGTTGAGTGATGAAATCTGGTTTTTTAGTGCATCTAATCCAGGGGTAAAGACATCTGTTTTAATGTCTCCCACAATTACTAGTCTCACATCTTTACAATCATCTTCTTGATGCAATACCGCCAGCGACTCAATTAGCATTCCCAAATTTTTATGAGGATTAATTCCACCTACATAAAGCAAAAAGCGATCGTGATTAGAAATTTCATGCTGCCTTAGTAGTTTCCAGTCAATTTCATTTGCCGCCAAGGGGCGAAA
Organism: Pseudanabaena sp.; assembly: GCA_043786935.1. Lineage (GTDB taxonomy): Bacteria > Cyanobacteriota > Cyanobacteriia > Pseudanabaenales > Pseudanabaenaceae > Pseudanabaena. Next base: position 623 of record JAYVVP010000193.1, read on the forward strand.
GATTGGATCGGGGGCTTCGTCAATTACCCAAATACGATCAGCAGTATGTTGCTGAAAATGGCGAACAATTCCCTTCTTTGCATGGTTAGATACGGTCAAAATAAAATCTGCTTGATGGTGAGCTAACCAACCTTTCAAGTTCCAAAGCAATCGACCGCGACGCTCTGGAAAGATCAATTCTGGGTAGTCTTCGGCAATCACATCATGGACACCTAAGATAATTGTTGCTTTAGTTATTACAGGAAAATACGTATAGACACTTGGAAAAAATAAAATGTCTAAAGTACAGCGATTAACAGCTTGCATCATTGCCCACAAATCTTTCAGCGATCGCTGTCCAGATGCAGAAGCTGCTTCAGTTGGAGCCTGAGTTGTTGAAACAACCACACAAGTTGCCTGTTCAGGAAATTGGCTTTTAGCAAAGGTATGAGCATCTACAAAGAGTATAAACTCGTCTTCTACATTAACTTCTAATAACGCTTGAATTAGCCCTCGCGTAAAGCGTCCATATCCGCGTCGATTAGACCAACATGTAGCGTCAATACCTATACGCATTTCATTGCTGCTCCTAATTACTATGGTTCAAATATGGCAATTCCAATCACCCAAAGCCCAGACCCAGTGATTACCACAGAGAGCAAAGCACCAATCCATTGAGGAATACCCGCAATGGGTAAAAACCACCACCATAATGGAACTATATGAGTTAATGCTCCTCTTAGCTGCTGTTTTCCTACTGTTTTAAACACAGCTTTCACATCATTCTGCATGGCATCATTAATTTGCTCACTTGCTAATGACCAGCTCTGTCTGAATGGTGCATTCTCGAATGACCAAATAATTTGCGGACTATAAACATTAATCTGTTGCTCCATCGCATTGACATAATATCGTTTATAAAATGAAACTAAATTAGGTGCATTAATCAGAAATCCAACTGTAGCCAAAGTAATTAATGCTAGTCGCCAACGCTTTGTGAGCAGAGCAGCTAGAGATAGAAGAATCGGAAAAATTGGTAGGAGATATCGAGGTCCCCAAGCCCAGCCCCCCATCCACCAACCTCCAGAATTAACTACTAAAAAGAGTAAGGAAAACACAATGATGAGTAATGCCTCTAGAAACTTACTTCTACTCTTATAAGCATAATAAAATCCAATGAGTCCTAAAACAACACAGGGTGAGTACCAAATGACTCCTCGACCAGGGCTTATTAAGAGCCCTAACAAACCTCCTATAAGAAGTGTTCCTTCTTTTGAAGAAATGGGTGCAGCTAAAAGTTCTGAGGAGACATTGGACATCCAGCTTTGTCCAAATGACAATGGATCCCCAAACCGAATATAGTTATAGAAAGCATAAATTAAAGCAAAAATAATTGATCCAATTAATGGAGTAATAGCAATAGACCAATGACGCTTTTTTAGAAATAAATATATTGATAAAAGTGGACCTAAAATTATTGCGGAGGGTTTTGCTAAAATCGCTAATCCAGATGAAAGGCTAGCTCCGAAAATGGAAGTATTGCTTCTACCAAAAGCTAGACATACGCTAAGAGTTATCAAAAGAGCAAGCAGCGGTTCCACATAAAATTCTCTAGCATAGGCGATCGCGATTGTTCCAAAAGCAAAACTTAAAGCAGCAAGACATGCCCCTTGTCGATCGCTACCTAATCGGAAGGCTAACAAGACAAGCAGTGCTGTCGTTAGCGCCGTAAAAAGAGGTGGTAGGACTAAAGCACAAGCTCCAGAAACATATACCTCTGGTAAATTTAATCTCTGACTAAGGAATAAACCAAATGCAACTAATGGAACTGCAATAATTGATAGAAGAGGATAAAACTTGGAGTAATAGTATCCATCTACACCCAATGCTCCTGTCGCTTCTGAAACTCGAAAGTTTTGTTTTTTTACCAGTGATATGGCAACTTCTAACATGGCATTACCATCTATACTCCAAATGGCAGGTGCCAAGAACGCCAAATAGATTAGACATGTACCAATACCTAAGGCAATAGATATTCGCAGTTTAAAATTTTGAATTGGCATGATAGTTTACATCTTATTTAGTAAAATTTAATATGCAAGCTACGTATTAAGATAATCGTCTAATGAATAAAATTATTCTATGAAGTTATATCACATTAATTTGCTTTCAAATCCGCCACAATCCAGAATAGAAATATTCTATGGGTTCTCATCCTGTAATTTTTTTTGTGGTGCATTGAATTTGATCAGTAACTGTTGTGTTACTAAGTACTAACATCTAGTTCAGTGCTTACAATAACTTGGATTTAATTAGCATAGTGAAAAGCAATTAAAATCATTAATACCTTTATGAAGGTTAACTTTCACAGCTTTTAATCGATAATTGCTGAATCTTTCTAAAGACTAGATTATAAGGCTTTTTAAGATTGTTACCCAATAGATATAATATAATTTTTTGCTATAAATTAATTTATTATGTTATCTTGAATCCTTGAAATAGAAATTTCTCTTGAATAAAAGACTATATTGCTAATTTTTAGTGGTTGCCATGAATGTGTCTGCACCTGTTAAGCAAATCAATCTATTGAGTGTTTCAGTTGTTATTCCAGTTCATAATGGCGGCGAAAATTTTCGCAGATGCCTTTCCAGTTTGAGTGAATTCATTCCTCCCTCTACAGAAATTATTATTATTGTCGATGGAGGGACAGATGAATCACACCAACTAGCGGAAGATTTTGGTTCAAAAGTGTTCACTTTTCTGACTGCAGGAGGTCCAGCACGCGCTCGCAATCTTGGAGCGAGTAATGCCCAAGGTGACATTATTCTTTTTCTTGATGCTGACGTTACAGTCTCTGCTGACATCGTAAGTCAAGTAGCAAAGATATTCTATAATCAGCCAAATTTAGCTGCCTTAATTGGTTCTTACGATGATTTACCAGGTGCATCTAACTTTCTATCGCAATATAAGAACCTATTTCACCATTACACTCATCAAACTGCTTCTGAAGATGCATCTACATTCTGGGGAGCTTGTGGCGCGATTCGCCGTAAAATATTTCTAGAAATAGGTGGGTTTGACGAATCTTATCGATATCCTTCAGTTGAAGATATTGAATTAGGCTATCGATTGAAGAAATCAGGTTATCAAATTCAGCTTTGTGGATTTATACAAGTTAAGCACCTAAAGTACTGGAAAGCCTTTTCTTTATTAAGAGCAGAAATTTTTTATCGAGCTTTACCTTGGACAGAGTTAATTTGGCGCGATCGCCAATTGTCTGCTAATGACTTAAATCTGAAGTTATCAAGTCGCCTTAGCTTGGTACTAACTTATGCTCTAACTGCCGCGATAATAGGTTCTTGGTGGTCTGTTAGCGCTTTAGCGATCGCATCAGGATTAGGTTTGACTTTACTATTGATCAATCTACCGATCTATCAATTTTTTCGACAAAAGCGAGGTTTATTGTTTGCGCTTCGAGTCATCCCTTGGCATTGGTTTTACTTCTTTTATGGAGGGCTTGCTTTTGTGATTGGTACTATGCGTTATCATTTATTCAGCAAATATCAACTAAAAAAAGCCAGTCTTCCTCTCGTCTAAGCTTCCAAATTATTGATATTTAAAGAGCTATGGAAATAAATGATTAGACAATATCCTGTTGTAATTATTGGTGCTGGTCCTGCTGGATTAACTGCTGCTTATCAACTAGCCAAGCAAAATCTTAGGTCCATCGTGTTAGAAAAAGATGACAAGGTTGGAGGTATATCTAGAACAGAGACTTATAAAGGATATCGCTTTGATATTGGT
>JAYVVP010000194.1:0-12031 GCA_043786935.1 Pseudanabaena sp.
GCCACAAAGCCAACAACGGCAGCGCTCACTAAAGCTCCTGAAGGTATTTTAGAACGGGTAAAATCTCGTGGCAAGTTAATCTGTGGCGTAAATGGGAAACTGCTGGGATTTAGCTATGTTGACGATAAGGGCATTTGGAGTGGCTTGGATGTGGACTATTGTAAAGCGATCGCTGCCGCCGTTTTAGGAGATGCTAAGGCTGTGGAGTTTAAACCTTTGCTCGCTAAGGATCGATTTACATCTGTTCAAAATGGTGATGTCGATATCCTGATGCGAAACACAACTCGGACATTGACGCGTGATGTCACCCCAAATATTTCTTTTGCGCCCACAACTTTTTTTGACGGTCAGGGTTTAATGGTCAGGATTGGCGCAGGTCCAGCCTCTCCAAAAAGTACTGTTTCTCCATCTATAACTCCATCTCCATCTGTAACTCCATCTGCAACCGCAACTCCATCCGCAACTCCTGAAACTAAAGCTGATAAGCAGACACCAAAAACTAATGAAGAATTAGCGATCGCGTTTAAAGAACTAGCTGGCAAAAAAATCTGTGTGGAAATAGGAATAAATGCTTCCAATCTAGAATCTGTGTTTAAAGAAGCCAATGTTGATATGAGTCCGTTAATTTTGGCGGATCTCGATAGTGTTTTGAGCGCATATTCTAAGGGAGAATGTGAAGTTATTTCTTCTGAAAAATCTCAATTAGCGGCTTGGAGGAGCAAACTCCCGCGCCCTGTTGATCACAAAATTTTGGATATCAGTTTATCTAAAGAGCCACTTAGCCCAGTGATCGTGGGCAATGACGATGGCTGGCGAGACGTTGTAAATTGGGTTGTTTATGCCACTTTTTATGCAGAAGAATTGGGCATTAATATGGATAATTACACGTCTTTTAAAGACACTAAAAATCCTGAAGTAGCTAAGTTTCTTGGTACATCTGACTCATTAGGAATCGAGCTTGGATTAGCACCAGATTGGACAACTCAAATCCTCAAACAAGTCGGCAGTTATAGCGATATTTACAGTCGCAATCTTGTGCCTTTAGATATTCCACGTGGTTTAAATCGAAATTGGAAGCAAGGTGGTTTGCTTTATTCAATGCCATTTCGATAAAGTTGAGTAATGATTACTTAGCTTTAATAGGGCTAAACCAAGATGACCTAAAGCCTCTAGCTTTTGAGCTTTCTCATAAACTACCGCCTTTGTCTGTAATAACTGCGATAATTTAAAAGATGGAGTAACAATGCTTACAAAGATTTTGAGTAATCCTGATGGGTGAGGTTACTGAAACTGTTAAAATTTCTTTAAGTTTAAATACGTTCTTTACGGTTTTAGTCATAAAGCTTAAATAGGATCGCAAATAGTGAGAATTGCCGTAGATGCGATGGGGGGCGACTTTGCCCCACGCGAAGTGATTGAAGGAGCGATATTAGCTCAGACACAATTAAATGTAGATATAGCGCTAGTTGGCGATCGCGATATTCTCGCGAGTTACCTCAAGCAACATAACTATCAAGAAAATGATCGCCTAGCGATCGTGCCATCAGAAGGGATCATCGAAATGGATGATGAACCCCTCGAAGGACTGCGCCGCAAGCCTAACTCCTCGATCGCTGTTGCCATGAATTTAGTCAAGCGCAAAGAAGCTGATGCTGTCGTTTCGGCAGGGCATTCTGGCGCGGCGATGGCGGCGGCTTTATTGCGTTTGGGACGCTTGCCCGGTGTAGATCGACCTGCGATCGGTGCTTTATTTCCCACCCAAGTTCCTCATAAGCCAGTTTTATTGCTTGATGTTGGCGCAAATGTGGACTGTCGCCCTAAATTTTTAGAGCAGTTTGCGATTATGGGATCGCTCTATAGTAAATATGCAATCGGTATCCAAGAGCCAAAAGTTGGCTTGTTAAATATTGGAGAAGAAGCTTGTAAAGGCAACGAACTGGCGATTCGAGTTCACCAAGCACTGCAAGAAAATCCGCAGATTATCTTTGCAGGCAATGCCGAAGGGCGCGATATTCTTAAAGGACAGTTTGATGTAATTGTCTGTGATGGTTTTGCTGGCAATATCGTCCTGAAATTTGCCGAAGGTGTGGGCAATGTGGTCATGCAAATCCTCAAGGAAGAGTTGCCTAAAGGTTGGCGAGGAAAACTTGGTGCTTTGATCTTGAAACCTAATCTCAAGAAAGTCAAAGAACGCATTGATGCTGATGAGTATGGCGGCGCTTTGTTGCTTGGAGTTGCTGGTATCTGTGTGATTAGTCACGGCAGTTCCAATGCTGTCAGCATTCGCAATGCCATCCGTGTTGCTAAAGATGCAGTTGATAACGGAGTTCTTGATCGCATTCGTGGTCAGATCAAGCCCAAAGTATCAGTTTCTGTTGATGATACTCCCGACGATCCCCCAACGTAATTCTTTTATTATTGGTGCTTTAAGCCAGCAATAAATAACCTTATCTAGTTCAGCTAAAATATAGCCCATGATTAATACTGAATCTTCTCTTCTTGGAGTCCGTTTTATTGGTAGCGGTTCCGCCGTACCTGATCGTGTACTCACTAATAGTGATCTCACCCAGATGGTGGATACTACTGACGAGTGGATTGAATCGCGTACAGGTATTAGAGAGCGACATATTGCTGATGGAGAGCAAGATTCGGTAGCTAATCTCGCTGCCAAAGCAGGACAAAAGGCGATCGCAGCAGCAGGGCTTACTCCCCAAGACATCGATCTAATTATTTTGTCAACCTCAACCTCTGATGATTTGTTCGGCACGGCAGGACGAGTTCAGAAAATCTTAGGAGCAGAGCGGGCTGTTGCTTTTGATTTAGTTGCTGCTTGCTCAGGGTTTGTGTTTGGCTTAGTTACGGCTTCGCAATATATCCGCACAGGCGCTTACAAAAATATCTTGTTGCTTGGGGCAGATGTACTTTCGCGCTGGGTAGACTGGCAAGATCGGCGTACTTGTATTTTATTCGGCGATGGTGCGGGTGCATTGGTTTTACAAGCTAGTAACAACCAAAATAATTTATTAGGCTTCGAGATGCGAAGTGATGGTAAGGGTAATGATTTACTCAACATTAATTATGCAGGACGCAGTACCTTTGAGCCAATTACGATGAATGGTCAAGAAGTTTATCGGTTTGCGGTGCGCCGTGTCCCAGAAGTAATCGAAAAGTCATTACACTATGCCAATCTTGAAGTCCATGATCTTGATTGGCTGATTTTGCATCAAGCTAATCAGCGCATTATTGATGCTGTAGTCAATCGCTTTGGTATTGATCCTGCTAAAGCAGTTAGCAACATGGGCAAATATGGCAATACTTCGGCGGCTTCAATCCCGATCGCCCTTAATGAGTGGGTGCAAGCAGGTAAAATTCAGCCCGATCATTTGATTGCGATCGCAGGTTTTGGGGCTGGCTTAAGTTGGGGATCAGCGGTTTTTCGTTGGGGCTAGACCTTTAAGCGGTTTTTGGGAATCCATTGACCTAATCCTTTTAATTGACTGCGCCAAGTTACACAATCGCCAATATCTTCAGGCAAAAGGCTTGCCATATATCGTAATTCTGCGTCAGAGAGAGGCGATCTCCCACAGAAAAAAGGATGTCTAGGTCGGCGACTACAATAGCCAAAAAAGATCGCTGACCGCCCCAGTTTAGTGGGTGGTTTGCCGCGATGATAATATCGAGCAGTGTCAACAAAAACTACTGTTCCTGCTTTACCGACACAGCTTTTATGCCAATTATCATGCATATGTTCGGGTAGTATAGCCAGAATTTCATGATGGAATGCTGTTTTATACTTGCGTATATGTTCAGAGGTTAAAGCCTTTACTAATATTTCATTAGCAGATGGAGTGACACATTCAAAAGGACCACCATCTTCATTTACATCATTGATGTAAACGCCAATTTTGATCATTTGCCAATCTTCTTTGTCGCGATGCCACTTACGGGGACCAGTTTCTTTAGCATCAGCAGGACTGTAATAATAAGACAAGCCATCGTAAGCAACAGGCAGTTTGAGATAACTTTCAACGATCCGTATGAGTTTTCTATCTGCGCCCCATAGAAATAATTCTGGGTAGCGCATAATCTGTTCTGCATTAGCTGTTAGCGTATGCTTACCTTTATCGAGAGGAAGCTCAGCATTGTGTTTGAGTTCTTCAGAGATATTTTGAGCAGCTTTAAAAAAGCGATCGCTAAGAGAAATTTTCAACTCATCTAATGTGGTGATCGATATTCCATACTGTTCTAGTTCTCGAACAATTTTATGCTCTTCAATCGTTGGACTAAGTAGTAAAGGTTGATATTCTTGAACAAATTTTTGATAACGCGGATAAAGAACTTTTTGCTCAATAACCTCAAGATTACTAATAAATAAGGCTACATCTGATGGACTGCTGAGCGCTCTTTGCAACAGCTTATTGAGGCTTCGATAAGCTTGAGAAATGATTAATTGATTCATCCTAAATGAAACCTATAAAATGATTTTACTTTGAATAAGTTAGGTCTCGGATTTCATGTAAGAATCATATAAGCGACAAAAGCCTTAAGATACTTTTGTCTAATCTATTCCTCACTGTTAATCTTAACTTTAGATTTAAGATTCTGACAATTACCAGAAGGATTAAAATTAAAAGAATTTAAAGCACTAGATTAACCTACTTAAAAAGTTATGTTAGCCACTGTAAAATTTCATGATTAACGCGTTCGGGATTTTCGTCATGCGGGCAATGTCCCATTCCTTCCAGATACATTAATGTAGCATTTGGAGCATATTTTACTAATCGATTACCTTCAGATGGTGGAATTAAACGATCGCAACTTCCCCATAAAATTAATAATGGAACTTGCAACTGCGAAAGAGCTTGAGTCAAACTCGGCGAATAATTTGGTCGGTTGAGGCTACGATTTAGTCTGGCAAAAGCTTCGGCAGCTTGGCGATCGCGAGCAGGTTTAGCAATAATTTCGATCAATTCATCATCAACACGACGTGGATCGCAATAGACAATTCGTTTGAGAATGAAGCGAATCATGAATGGTTGTCGGATTAAAAAGAATAATGGTTTGATTAATATGGCTGCCACTATTGCTTTTACAAACCGTTCAATTGGACGCAAAAATTTAGGAACCAAATCTTTGAAAGCATCAATATCGGGTAAGCTAATGGTGATGACTCTTGTGGCTATTTCGGGATGATGACTAGCCGCGATCGCCGCAACTAGAGCACCGACTGAGTTTCCAATAATCACCATAGGCACTCCAATAAATTTGTGCCAAAATTGAAAAACTTGTTCCACCCAGAGGTAGATAGAATAACGTGTAGGTGGTTTTTCTGATCCCCCAAATCCTAATAGATCAATTGCATATACCGTATGGTGTTCTGCTAAAGCAGGAATGTTATCTCGCCAATGATCAAGAGCTGCTCCAAATCCATGAATTAATAAAATTGGTGGCTTGTTGTTAGCAGGGTTGCGAGATCGATAAAATCCATAACGCGATCGCCACCCCTGAAAATCCCAGTCGCCGTATTCTAGCTGCATAGTCATGCTTAATAATTATAAATATTCCTGCTGATTATGATCAAGGTTCGCTTAGAGAACATTGATCATTTAATGATTTGCAGATACTAATTTACCGTCACTGGTAACATGTAATCCACATTCTTGATTGCTCAACTCCCACCACCAGCGACCAGCACGCAAGTCTTCGCCTGCTTGGACAGCTCTAGTACAAGGCGCACAACCAATGCTTGGGAAATTTTGATCATGCAGGGCATTATAAGGAACATCATTTTCACGAATGTATTCCCAAACTTGATCGTATGACCAATCGATCAACGGATTAATTTTAGCGATGTTGCGATCGCCATCTAGCTCCACTGTTTCCATGACAGAACGGTTAGCCGTTTGATCACGACGCAGCCCTGTAATCCATGCATCTAGACCATTCGTAGCACGACCAAGTGGCTCAACCTTGCGAATGTAGCAACATTGCTTACGATTTTCAACACTGTCATAAAATAAATTGATCCCTTTTTCGCTGACCATTTGTTCTACTGCTTCAGCTTGGGGAAACATGATTTTTAAGTGCAATTGAGGATATTTTTGCTGGATTTTTGCGATGACTTCATAGGTTTCGGCATTTAAGCGACCTGTATCAAGAGTAAATACATGAGCTTCTGGCTGAATTTTTGCGATCATATCGATCAGCACCACATCTTCAGCACCAAAACTAGAAGCGAGTGCAATCTTTTGGTAGCTACCTAATGCCCATGTGAGAATTTCTTGAGGAGTTTTGCTTTTAAGTTGGGCGGCGGCGCTGTTAATGTCTGTTTGCAAGGTCATTAGATACTTGATAAATCTTGATGAATAATTTTAAATTTACGCATGATCGTAACAGAAATTAGCGGAGTCGCTACGCGCCTTCTCCAGTAAAAAACTAAAAATTAGAAAGTATGCTTAACTCAGCGGTAAATTCTGTTTATAGCCTTTCCATAAAGTCGTCCCATCCGAAGTTTTTCTCTGTGGCGTATCTCCATAGGTCATAATTGGGAAGCAATTGGTGAGTCTCTGCCCTTTGGAGACACGTTCTTCATTTGGCGATCGCGATTGAAATAAACCTTCAAACATAAAAAATCCTCATTTAAAATCAGCTCTAAATATTATCGCTTTTTTATAAGGCTGACCAAGTAAGTAGAGTACTTTACATTTTAACTAAAGCATTGCCATGTAAGGATTTAATCAAATAATCTGGCGATTACGCAGTTAAAAAACTGCTATGCAGATAACGCTGAGTGCTGGCTCTACTTTATAGATAAAAGTGCTAATGTTAGATGAGATGACGCTCAGCGTCGCTTAGTCTAATGCGGAAGTTACGTTTGGTTTACGACCATGTCTCTAACAGGCTTACCAAATATTTTGCATGGCATTCAGTCACGCACCAGTTGGCAGCAGCGCTGTCAGTATCTGTTAATTGTTGAAAAATGGTCAGATATTGTAGGTGAGTCGGTAGCAAAGCAAACTTGTCCAATTGGCGTTTATCAAAAAGCTTTACAGGTAGCTGTTTCTAACTCAGTTTGGTCACAAGCGCTTACTTTTGAAAGAGTACAAATTTTAGCGAAAATTAACTTACTGCTCGGTGGCGCTAGCACTTTACCGATCGCTGATATTCATTTTTCAACTGCAAAATGGGCTACGCAACAGCAAACTTTGGAGCAACGCAAAGTTATCGTTCAGGATCATCCAAGTTATTTGCCAGCGATTACCACGGATCAATTAAACAATAATCTCAAAGTTCACAAATTAGCACCTGATTGCCCTAAACCACCTGAAACTGCAAGTGAAGCGTTTCAACGCTGGCAAGTGATTATGAAGTTAAGAGCAACGCAAATGCCACAATGTCCTCAATGCGATCGCCCAGCTCTTACGGGTGAACTATCACGTTGGCAGATGTGTCGTGTTTGTGCGATCGAGTATCTATTTAAGTGAATCATGCCAAATCTAGAATCTCTTCATGCTTGCAATCCTAGCTTTTCTATCTGTTTACAGAAAGAGGCTAATTATTATGTGGATTTGGTCGAGGGAAGAGGTGAGGATGTGGTGAAGAAACTGCGAAGAGCGATCGCTTTATCTCCCAACAAGCCGACCTTTCAATTGATGTCAGGACATGTGGGGAGCGGTAAAACCACAGAATTGCTACGGCTAAAAGTCGAGCTAGAACAGCAAGGCTTTGCCGTAATTTACTGTGCGGCTGATGAATATCTCCAACTTGATGATATTGGCTTAACTGAACTTTGGTTAGTTATTCTTAATCTAATTTTGCAACGATTAGAGCAGAAAGGAGATTCTTTATCGTTAACTTATTTACCTAATGTGATCGCTGAAATCGAACAATGGATGAGAATATCTCCACCTGTGGGAATCATCACCTATGGAATACGCTTGCAAAAAATTTTGCAAGCCTTACAGGATAGCGCTCAGCACCGCCACCAGTTACACTACTATTTAGAACCACGGCTCAAGAAGCCACTGCTTGAGGCTGCGGAAGAAATAACGGAAATCGAAGTCGATCACCTTAAGAAACTTGGCAAAAAAGGATTAGTTATTTTGGTGGATAATCTTGATCGCCTATCTTTAAATCATGTAGAAGCAATTTTTGGAGAAGGTGGTAAGTATTTACGACAGTTTCAATGTCACATAATTTATACTTTGCCACTGATGACGCTCACTGACGCTGATGAGCAGTTTCAGCAACGTCTAAAAGGTAGTGTGCCGATTTTGTTACCAAATTTATCGCTACGCGATCGCCAAGGCACAATTAATTTAGAGTGTTTAAGTTTATTACGCCAAGTAGTTTTAACCAGAATGTTAATGGAAATCTCCCCAGAACACTGTTTAGAGCACGTTACTGATATTTTCGACAATTTGGAAACTCTTGACCGGCTATGTCTCTCCAGTCATGGACATTTGCCGTATTTGCTATCCATTTTGTACGGTTGTTTACAGTGGCAAGATCTTCCCATTCAGATTGAGACTTTAAACCAAGTTTTGGAGATGGATCGCGTCACACGCTTGTCAACAGTTGGCGAAAGCGATCGTCAAGCTTTGCAGAAATGCCTCACCCAAACTCATGCACTTACCCTAGATGCGATTGATTTGTGTCGTCGTCTTCTACTTTTTGAGCATCATGATGCTCAAGGTTATTGGTTTAGCAGTCCTTTTATTTCCTCAAAGTAAAAGGGGCGCTTTGCGCCTCTTTTAAGGATATTAAACATAGACTTGAGGGTTTCTATTTATATAACAAGGAGAGGTTCAATATCTTGTTGCATAATGCGCTCAAAGGTCTGACGCATCTTCAATCCGACAATTACTTGTAATAGACCAGTACCGCTGTTAGAGCCTGGATAATCAGGATGCTTTAGCAACAGTTGAGTCAATTCGCCGTCAAACTTGGTATTGATGCTGCTGAGATGATTTTCGATATATACCATCTCTTCCAGACGTTCAAATTGTCCATCAATCTCTAAGATGCTGGCAGGTTGACCACACCAGCTATCTGGTCCAGAGAATAGCTTGATACCTGGATAAGAGCAGGTCAACTTTGTGCCACAAGGAATCCAAGAAATTGTTGAACCTTCATCAAATAGATAAGCTGGTTGTAGCCCCTCTACGTCACTGCGTTGAACTAATCGAACACGCAATACCTTCCGTTCCATATCGTTGGGAAGTAGATTAGTTGGCAGAATCTGGATAACTACATCGGCATGAGCTTTTTGAGGATCGACATACGCTTCAAAGTCAGGTCTACGGGATGCGATCGCTTGGGTGACTCCCGCAAGGGTATGACCACGCTCAGCCATATCACGCTGAATTTTCCAAGCAATTTTGACTTCATCACTGAGATCAAGATAAATGCTGAAATCTAATAATTCACGAACACGCTCGTCATAGATCGCATGTAAACCTTCAATCACAATTACTTTATTTGGTTCAATCAATTCAGGAGGATCGATCATCCCTGTCTCGTGATTATAGATCGGTTTCATAACCGATTTACCTTCTTTGAGAGCCTTAACTTGTTCATACATCAAATCAAAATTATTAGCACGAGGATCAAGAGCAGTAATACCTGTTTCCTTGCGTTGTTGGCGATCTAATTTGTGATAGTCATCTAGACAGATCGCCGTCATAAATTCTTTGCCAAATAGGTCATTCAATCTGCGTAAAAATGTGGATTTCCCACACCCAGAGTCTCCTGCAACTCCGATCACAACAACGCGATTAGATTTACTGCTCATAATTCTGAACCGATCCCTTGTAAATTTTATAAAATTGTATTTGTTATTACTCTTTCCTAAATTAAATCTACCAAAACATTGATATCCGTAAAGTTAAGTTTAATTTTGATTTAACTCTAATAATTGCTACTGTTTAGGAATTTAAAGCAAAACTAACGTATGAATTATAATCTTGAAAGTTATTGAGAAATATCGCGATCGCCGTTATGAACCGATAATTCAAGGATGAAATGCAACGCCTAGAGATCTTTGCGTAAAGGAACTCATAAGGATAATCTGATGATCTACTGTTAGTTCAAATTCGGGATCGATGATTTTTACTTCGTCATAGGTGAGTTGATAGAGCTTGTAAACTAAGCGATCGCACTCCTTTTCTAATTCGCTCGTGTCAGCATGGCGATCGCCTTTTTTAGCTACTTATTACTTATCTCGACGATCGCTTCTCCTTGTTTAATTTGCTCTAATGCTGCTGATAAAGTCGCAGTGAGAAGTTGTCGTAAATTGCGATTGGTAACATTGCCACAGGTGATCCATAGGATTTGAGGTGGTGTACCTAGACGGCATACTAGGTCTATAAAATCGCTATCTTTTGTCATGATAACTGCGTTAGCAAATTTGACGGCTTCAAATATTTCGATGTCTTTGGCATCTCGTAGCGAGATTTCTTTTAACGATGTTGCTGTTATATCAAAATTGCTGGAAATCCAGTTGGCGAGTGTGGATGGAAGTTGGCATCAATCCAGATGTTCATGTGGTTAGTCTCGGAAAATCTGTACGGCGTGCCGCAAAGATCAGACAAGCTTGAATATCTACAAGTTCTAAATCAGGGAAGTCTTCTAATATTTCAGTGATGCTGACGTTTTCGGCAAGCATTTCTAATATATCTGTAACGCGGAGTCGCATTCCCCGAATGCAGGGACGACCGCCGCATTGTCCAGCAGTTTGGGTGATTCGAGTAAGTAGTGAGTTTGTAGTTTTCATATATTTTTTGTTTTTTTAGCTCATATCAAGAGTTTCACTCGATTGTAATTGCTGTGTATTCTTGTTCTGTTAGTTCAAATTCGGGATCGATCACTTTTACTTCGTCATAGGTGAGTTGATAGAGTTTGTAAACTAAATTATCTATTGCCATTTTCGAGATTTAATGTTTTATTGATTTCGTTAATAAATATTTGAGCATTATCTATTGCTTCTCTAGCGGATAATGAGGTTGCAGTAAAGCTAGGGCTGTAGTCTCCTAACTGCCTAAGCTCATAAGCATCATTTAAAAGCTTAAACATTTTGCGGTCAAGTTAATTTGTTCTGACAAAATGAAGATTTATTAATTTAATGACTCCTTTATGGGTTGATGTGTCTATATTCTCTGACAACAATAATGCTTGAGCAGAGTAGTACATGGCATAACAAGTATGGAATAAGCAAGATCGGTAACGTTGTCCTGCAAATAAAAACTCAGCTGTTTCTAAGTCTTCAAAAGCCAAATTCAACAGCTTATTTATTTCACTCACAGTTTAATTCCCTCACGTTTAGCTATTCTTATTAAGGAAATAGATGATGATGTAAATTCTGATTTAGATACGGGAACAATTGAAATTAGTTCTCCATATTTATCAATGAAGTAAAATCGTATATCAGATGTTTTATGCACTTCTTTGGCTACATCAATGGGATCTTCGAGAACAGTCATGATATCAATATCAGAGTCTGGGTTTGCTTCTCCTCTAGCCTGCGAACCAAATAAAATTAAGGAATACAGTTGCTGTCCATAAAGATGAATTAAATTTGTTTTTAGTTCATCAAGTAATCTATGTAATTTTGGACTGATAGTATTTTGTTGGTAAAGCATAGCTTATTTATTCATATTCAATGCTAATTGCTGTGTATTCTGGTTCTATTAGTTCAAGTTCTAGATTGATCGCTTTTACTTCGTCATAGGTGAGTTGATAGAGTTTGTAAACTAAGCGATCGCAATCTTTTTCTAAGTCGCTAGTGTCAGCATGGAGATCGCACTACAGTTGACAGTTTTACATCGATGGTAATTTGATTCTAATGAGTTGTTTTTCTATAGTCTCAAATTGAGAGAGATGATTATGTATGGCTTGACCGATTTTTTCCCAGTTGGTGCTACTTTTACAAATCACGATGCCTTTATGTTAAGGGGTTTGAGCGTGTAACCGAATGAAATCTCGGCGATTCATGGTTAAGACGGCTCGATTGAGGCTGATGGCATAGCGCAAG
>JAYVVP010000195.1:0-4387 GCA_043786935.1 Pseudanabaena sp.
CGTATTAACTTTTCTGTAGAATTAACTAAGAAGGCTATAGATTTAGAAATTTTTTTAGGATTGTGATGATTGCACCAGTGATCGTCATAGCTATTTAAAAGTAATTGAAAGTTTTTGAGCATATTTTAAAAATATTAAGGAAAGCAAAGTATGAGTAACAGTAACGAAATAAAAGCTGAAAACACCAAGCCAGAAAGCTCTAAACCAGAAGAAAAATCCTCACGTACCATTAAAGCTAAGACTGAAACCGAAACATCTGCAAAAACAGGTACAGTTGATATCTCAGCTATGGCGGTGGATGAAGAATCAAAAACTACTAAAGCATCTGTCGAACACAAAGGTTTATTAACTGTGACTGAAACTATTAAGCATTATGGCAATCGCCCTGTTATTGATGGTGGTTTTCGTGCGGTTGAATATTTCAATAGCTCTGGCGAACGTCCAGTTGAGGCTAGCAAGCTAGTAGTGAGCAGCACTTATACCACAATGGGTGGTGAGCGCCCAGTTGTAAGCAGTGGCATTCATGTGGTTGGTACATTTATGTCTTCGGGCGAGCGTCCAATCGTTGAAGATGGATTTGTAATTGTTGATAAGTTTTATATTGCAGGCGAGCGCCCTGTCGGTTCATCTGGCTTAGTAATCGATGAAACTTACTCGCAAATGGGTCAGACTAGACCTGTTGCTTCTAATGCGATCGATAATGCAGGACTTATGGGTTACATTGACTAATTTTTGAGAACTTAAAAAGCAGCATCCACTGGGTGCTGCTTTTTAAATCTTTTGTTGTGGGATTTTTGTGACTTTTAAGATCTGATGGATACAAAACTAACTGAGTTAAGAGATAAATTATTTTCGGGTAAAGAGGCAAATCAATTACCTGCGATCGCCGAGATAGCAACTTTTGGAGAAGATGGCTTACAAGTTTTAGATGAATTTATTCATGCTCGAAAAGTCGCTAACACTGAAGTCACATGGATTGATGGCAAAATTCATCAAACATTACTGCAAAGCGATCTACCTAAAGCGATCGACCTCGCTCAAATTCATTATCCGAATGGAGTTGTCACATTACGCTCTGAGAAGGGCATTGACTATCAACAAATTCAAACTTTGCTAGCAAAACAAGACTTCGAAGAAGCCGATCGCATTACTAGCAAAAAACTCTGTGAGGCAGCAAGTAGTGCGGCTTTGACACGAGGCTGGTTATATTTTACCGAAGCAAAATCAATTCCAATTAGCGATCTACAAACAATTAATCAACTTTGGTTAGTTTATTCTGAGGGCAAGTTTGGCTTTTCTGTACAGCGCAAAATCTGGCTAAGTCTTGGCAAAGGATGGGAAAAGTTTTGGTTAAAGATCGGCTGGAAAAAAGTTGGATCTTTTACACGTTATCCGAATGAGTTTACATGGAGTCTGGACGCACCGAGAGGGCATTTGCCGCTTTCTAATCAATTACGCGGTAATAAAACTATGCAAGCAATTTTTTCACATCCAGCATGGTAAAAAAGCGATCGCATAATGTCGTAAAGCAAAGAAAGCTTTTAGATAGATAAGTAGTGCTAAAGAAAAGTAAAAACTTTTGATAGTACTCATTTGACTAAGCCCACAGTGGGGCTTTGCCCTGTAATCCTTAAATCAGATTTAGTTTAATATGCTGTACCAATTCATAAGTTAAGCACTATCAAGCTAAGCAGTTGATGAGAAGGGCAAGCGGCTTATCTGAAAAGAGCAATTATGAAAAAGAAAGACAGCACTTTGCGCTGTCTTTCTTTTAACGAAAACCTTTGCTTTGCGATGATTCACCCCAGATCATTACATCTCCATCGGCATTTGCTGCTGCTAACTTTTTGCCTTGTGGTTGCCATTGCAAAGCCGTAATCTCACCCATCGGGGTATCTAAAGCTTGCACCCAATCCTTAGCATTTTTCCAAATTGCGATTCTGCCATTTTCATCGGCGGAGGCGAGTACTTCTGATTTAGGCTTAAAGGCGACAAAGCCAACAATACTGTTATGCCCTTTGATCACTTCACCTTCCCAACCAATATTCAGATCGGCGTGCTTTTCCCAAACAACAACATCAGAACCACTAGAAGAAGATAATAACGGCGAAGTCTTGCTAGCTGACCAATCAAAGGAACGAATTTTCCCAGGGAAGCCCTGCATCCGCCAAGGTGAAGCATCAAATTCTGTTCCCAACCATTGCATGACCACAACTAGATGATCGAGAGTACTAGCGACCAGATATTGTCCTGCATGATCCCAAACGATTTTGGCAGTAGCAGTGGGCATCTCAAATAGAACTGGATCGGCGTACCAATCCTTTGAGGACCAAACTTTGAGACCACCATCGCCGCCGACAGAAAGTAATTCACCACTGGGATGCCATGCGATCGCTAATACGGTCGATCGCTCAAAATGCAATGTGGTCACAATATCAAGAGTTTCAGTACTCCAAACCTGCACATATTTACCAAAGCTAAACGCAAATTCAGATCGGGTAGGATGCCAGACCAGATGCTCGATCCACGTTTTGCCGAGGTCAAGAGTTGCCGCGATCGCAGGTTTGTCACCGCCTAAGTCCCACACCCGTACTTTCCCATCCTGTCCCCCCGCAGCCAGCCAACGCCCATCTGCCGAAAAGCCCAAACAATCCACCGAAATTTCAGTTGGTTCTTGCAATTCAGTCTGCTTCTGAGCAAGATGATTACCTGCGATCGCATCATCTAAAAGCACTATTTCACCCGATGCAGTCGCGGCGGCGAGATATTTGCTATTTGGTGACCATGCGATCACGGTTATATATTCACTAAGAGTAATTTGCGATTGGGGTTTGGGATTAAGGATGAGAGTAGTCTTAGGCTTTGGCATAGTGATTATTTTGTTTGCTCAAAAGCATTTTAGCTCACTATATTGTCGGTTGCTATCCGTAGACTGTGATTCAGTGATCTATCTAAAAATTTCTTTAATAGATGAGTTTGTGCGCCAAAGTGTAAATGGATATAAGAAGCATGAACTTGATAGCGTTGCCAACCTTCGGGCGGATATTGCAAATGAGAATCATAACCTTGAAGAGAATAGAGAGGGCTATCATTTATTTCTGTTAAAGAGGAACGATGAAATTCATGGCCCCAAACTTGATCGTCCTTGTTAACCAGAGGACTATCTTGCAAAGCGATCGCCTGACGATATCCTAAAGTTAACCGCTTTCCCATTGTCGCGGTAGTTGGGAAGACGTTCACCATTGGGAAAGATTGCTCTTGAAAATCGACAATGCGATCGCACAGATACATCAAACCGCCACATTCTGCATAGGTGGGAATGCCTGATTTAATAGCATTGTGAACGGATTCTCTAGCAGTTTTATTTTCAGCTAATTCAGCAGCAAACACTTCAGGGAATCCGCCGCCAAAGTATAATCCATGTATATTTTTAGGTAATTCGCGATCGCTGATTGGACTCCAAGGGACTAATTCTGTTCCTAGTTCTCGAAATAAATCGAGGTTATCTGCATAATAAAAACTGAAAGCGCGATCTTGGGCAATCGCAATGCGGATTTTACCATTCTCCTCCGATTCCTTCTCTTTAAGCAATGAGATTATAGATTGAGAGCTTTCCATCAATGGCAATAATTTTTCCCAATCAAAGCAAGTTTCACCTAAATGTGCTAGACGCTCAATAATTCCGTCAAGATCAGACATTTCGGCGGTGGGGATTAGTCCTAGATGGCGATCGGGAATAGAGATGTCATCTTGACGACGGAGAACGCCTAAAATTGGCAGATCAAGTGGAGCAAGAGCTTGAGTCAATAACTCTAAATGGCGATCGCTGCCAACACGATTGAGAACGACACCAGCAATTTGAAGGCGCGGATCGAAAGTGCGATACCCATGCGCGATCGCAGCGATGGATCGAGAAGTACTAGCACAATTTAAAATTAACACCACGGGTACATTTAGCAATCTGGCGACATGGGCAGTACTTGCCGTATCATCTCTGCCTGTTGCTCCATCAAATAAACCCATCACGCCTTCAATAAGTGCATATTCTGCATTTTGGCAATGTTTAGCAAAGCATGAATTTACATAGGTTTCAGAAGTAAGGACTGGATCGAGATTGCGACAAGGAAGCCCCGTAATATACGAATGGAACATCGGATCGATGTAATCGGGACCAACTTTAAAAGACTGCACTGTTTGCGATCGCGCTTTCATGGCTGCTAACAGCGCCAAAGTAACCGTAGTTTTCCCCACGCCACTGCGTTCACCTGCGATAATAATTGCCATTACTGATGAATTAATGATGAGGTTTGCTTAGTTAGCATAGCTCTCAAACCAGTCAAAAGGTTCTGACAATTGGTTACGATTGCCTATTCAATCTTTAGAACGC
>JAYVVP010000196.1:0-11996 GCA_043786935.1 Pseudanabaena sp.
ATTGATCGCCTCGTTCCACAAACAAATATCCCGCCCGCGATTGTTCTTTGGGATCAATACGATTTTCGATGCGATCAAGGTTATCCACAATCACAACTAAGCCATTCATACCTTTCGCTTGCAGTAGTTTTTTGGCAGGAGCTAATAATTCTTGATTGATCGACTTGATAATACTACTGGTGCGCGATTCTAGTCGTTCGCGCATTTGGCGACGCAGCGATGGACTATTCTTAGCCTGTGCGCTAATCTCCGCAATCCCCACTGAGAGCTTAAAATTTGCACTTAAATCGATTTTTGTTTGCAAAATATCAGTTAGTTCGCCAAATAATTTCTTGAAATAAGTAGGAACTATATTGATATTCTGCTTTTCCAACCCGCTACTGAGTTGCCCCGCGATCGCGAGCAAAATATCGCTAGCATCAACATCGCTAAGTTCTAACTGGCGATCGCATTCAAAATAGGCGACATGAAACTTTTGCTTTTCTAGTTCATACTTCAGTCGCAAAAGTTCGGTCGATTTACCACAACCAATATGCCCCGTAAATAGCTGACAGGTTGCCTGTTCAGGTGAAATCCGCGATATTGTGCGGGCAAGACTTTCGATCAGCTTTGCGCCACGCACTGTCGAAAGATCGACATAATAGCTGCGATCCTCTTCATTACTAGAGTCAAGCGGATGCGTGGGATTGCAAGCTTTATAAAATCGAGTAAGTTCAAGATCCATGTCTGTTAGTCGCTTCTGTTAATGCATATGGCACTTTGTGCCAAGCATATTATCATCTTTTAAATTATTTGAATTATTAAAGAAGCGATCGCTAACAGCCTTAAACAAAGAAAAGAGGAAGCGCTTTGCACTTCCTCTTTTCTAAAAACTCAGACTAGCTATCGTAATCTCTAAAATAATAGTATTAATTACTAACCCCTTTTAATTAGGCGGATTACAAAGAGTAAAACAATTGCTCCGATGGTTGCCACAACTAAACTTCCAATTAATCCACCACCAGTGGAAACACCAAAAGTATTAAATAGGAAACCTCCTAAGAAAGCGCCAATAATACCGATGACGATATCACCAACTATACCGAATCCACCACCTTCAACAACACGACCAGCGATCGCACCTGCTACTAGTCCGATCAAAATAAACCAAATAAATTGCATGATTTTCTCCGTTTTAAAATTTAAGTTAAGAATCCAATAAGTAGAAAATTTAAAGTCTTTTTTAGAAGACTATTGTCCAAGAAAATTTTTGACAGAATCAATAATTTTATTCACGCCATTACCAGCTTTGTTAGATACCTCTTTAGTTTTATCTAGAGCTTTACCAGCACGATCGCCAGCCATATTTTTAGCATCGTTTACACTGTCGCCCATATCGTTCATATTGTTTGTTGCATCCTTCGCAACATTCTTAGCTTTGCCAAGATTATCTTTAGTACCCTTTTCGACATCTTTAGCTACATCTTTAGCTTTATCAAGATTCTCTTTGGTGCCTTTTTCGACATCCTTCGCTACTGACTTAGCGCGATTGCCTAATTCCTTAGAGATATCTTTAGCGGTATTGGAAACAGTGTCAATCACCTTGTCTGTTTTGCCGTCGCGAAGATCACGAGAGATTTGCTTAGTCGTACCTGCAACTTTATCGATCGCCATGTCAGTCTTTACGCCTTCGGTCATTTTTTCAATTTGTTTACCAAAAGGAGCAGCGATCGCATCAGGAGTGAAGAAAGTAACTTGCAAAGCTGTAAACATAACGAGCACAACACCAAAAGTAAGAATAACTTTTTTCTTTAAATTTTGTAGTGCAAAAGCTTTGAGTACAGCAACTAAGCTACTAAAAGAACTAGCAAAACCAGCTTTATTTGAATTAGACATTTTTTTAACCTGCATTTAATCGTAATGCGATCAAGTGACGAAGGTCATTTTTACATCTTGTTGTTTGAGATCGTGTTTTGGCATTGTATAAGTTGAATGGCTTGTACTGAAATTATACAAATCTCTACAATAAAAAAAATTTATATGACGATCGCTATGATGTGGTTTTGAGAGTTAATGCTATAGTCTAAAGTCAGCACTCGGTCTTAATGAAAATTATTCATTAAGAGTAATGGGGAAAGTTTGGTGTAAGTCCAACGCTGTCTCGCAACTGTAATTTCAGTCAAATGAAAAAGTCAGAACGCCCACCGAATCGCTCATCAAACTACATATCTACATCTACGAGGTCATAGATGATGAACCAAAACCCTTTTAAGTGGGTAGTATTTTTAGTGCTCCATTGTCAATGCGAATTAAATTTGCAACAATTGGAGATTTTTAAATGAAGCTTAAAGATAGCGATTGGCAAGGAAATTTTGGCTACTGGCAAAAAAGCTTTATTCACGCAAACTTAATGATGATTGGCTATTCTGCATGGCAAGGTTTTTTGCAAAATGGTCGAGGAGTCTTAGTTTGTGATGTTGATCGGAGAGCGATCGCGCCCAGTAATACAGGTTTAGAAATAATTCCATTTAAAGCTCAATTTATCGCTGAACAAGAGTTAATCACATCTATTCAAGCTTTTTCGCTCGATCAAGATTTGATCACAGTTCTTGTCCAAGCGGTTGGCAACTATGCCCCAGATCAAGAAATTGTCTTGCTCATGAAAATGGAGCAACATCTCGAAATCAATCTTTTCCAAAATCTCAAGATTTTCCCTCCCGATTGCTATGAGCAAGTTAGTCGCCGTTGGGAAGAATTTCAACCTTGCTTAGAAAAAGCATATTAAAATAACAGTCTTAGGTTGCAAAACAGCACGGGCTTGCTATATTAATTAATCTATGAACAATGTAATTCGCTACCAAAACGCTGCACTCCAATACTATTTAGACCTAACTGGTTCTTCCTATCTTCACTATGGTTATTGGGAACCAATTCCATCTGCTAATGATGAATTGACGGTGAAAAAGCTGCGTACTGCTCAAGAAGCTTATGCCACACATCTTCTATCTTTCCTCCCCGATGGTATCCATACAGTATTAGATGTTGGTTGTGGTAATGGTGGTAGTGCAGTATCAATGATCGAGAAAGGGCTACAAGTTGAAGGTTTAGCGCCTGATCCATTACAACAAGCTAATTTTTTAGAACGTACAAAAGGAAAAGCTTTATTTCATGTAGATACTTTTCAAGAGTTTGTAAAAGCGCCTCAAAAGTATTCTTCACAGCTAACTTATGACCTAATTCTATTTAGTGAGAGCAGTCAATATATGTCTCCTGAAATGATTGCTGATGGTTCAGCGATTGTAGTGAAGTCAGGTGGTTACGTGTTATTAGCAGATATGTTACGCAAAGATCCTGAATATCATGAAGGTATGTTCTCCAACTGCCTAATTAATGCCGATCTGCATAAAGCTATGGAAAATGCTGGCTTTATGCTGGTTAAAACTGATGATATTTCTGCCCATATCGCTCCAACCTTAGATATTTGCGTGCAGAGCTTTCAAACCTTTGGTGTTTCCACAATGAAGTACATCGGTAACCTGATTGCGATCGCTGTTCCACCTATCTATGCGGTTCTGCGTTATTTTCTAGGAAATTTAATCAAAAAACTGATCTCTGAGGGTTTACAAGCTTCCAATCTTTTCCATAAGCATCTCTGCTATGAGATTCAACTTTGGCAAAAGGTATAGAAAAGTTAAAACACAGCTTTCTTTTACTAAATAGCTATCGAGAGCTAATAAGTGTATCTGCCTTTTTCTTGTCGAGCAAGGTTGGGAGGCGATCGCCTAGTTCATCGGTAAATTTAAAGAGTGTGAGCTTTAGCTTTGACAGATATTCCAGCAGCTTCCAATTTCCAATAAACTTTCTCTGATTTTACAATAGATAAGGAATAAGTTAAATGTATAAATGCATTTAACTTACTCCTTCCTTTTTGTTTCACTTAGCAGGAGCTAAGCTAATTTTATCTAATCCATTCAGGAATTGCTTCTTCCTTAGTATTAGTACGACGCTCCAGAGTTTGACGCTCAAACTTCATGTGGATAGCTCGATTTTGCTCACCATCTGCTGCTACTGCAAAAATTGGATAGTCTTGAACGCCATCTTGGAAAGAAGTATGGAATCGGAATGTACCATCAGCATTTAGCTTGACTGAGCGACCGCCAATAGTAACAGAAGCATCAGGTTCAGTTGCACCATAGACAATCAGTTCTGCATCAGCCACCAACCAGAACTGACGAGGACGCATGGGTGTTTCGCTAGAGAAGAAACTATAGCTGGACATTAAGCCAAGTCCAGAATAGTTAATACCACTGGCACTAATAGCACCTGCTGCACCTGCGAATAAGCCTGCCCCAGAGGGAAAGACATAGGAACTAATTGACTCAGAAGCTACAATTCCCGCTTCATGTTGCATGGAGCCATATATAGAGCCAGATACTCTTTGAACTTCAGCTTCGCGAGCAATATTGAATATCTCGTCGTAGGAGTCGGAGAAATTGTCAGTATTATCTGTTACAGATTCTTCTGTTTCAAGTTCCGTTTGCTTGCTTGGAGGAACAAGGGTGAAGAATGTTTGACCTTTGAGGGTTTGATCCCAAGGCACTGTAATAAAGTTGTCTTCTACCCAGTCCGACTGAAAAACTGGAGGGACATGAACAACTTTGGAACGGGTTAATACTAACCAACGCCCGTCTGCACATCGATATCCTAGTTCGGCTACATAGTCGCGATCGCTAATTGGGATTGGCAAGTACCATTCGCGAGCCAATTCATCGCTGTTGTACTCCTGCAAGTTATTAGGAGTTTGATAGTCCAAATTTACGTCCGTTGCATCATATAAACGTAAGGCTAACTGCTGTCCGCCTTGACGTCTCAATTCTTCTTTTTGAGAATGTGGAACATCCCAATAAACATAAGCCCATGCAGGATCACGAGGTAACAAAACAATTCGGCTTTCACCATAACCACTTGGCAAATCGCCCATACTTTTATCAATAGCGGCTAGTGGTTCTAGATTCTCCTCTGTTTCTTCGCTCCCTAATGCAAATTTTGATGCTTCCACGATTTCTTGTGTCTCCGAATTAATATTATCTACTTGGGATGAGGCTGATCCTTGAGCCATAAGAATGGTTTGAATGTCAGCAAGTAGCTGAGATTTTCGCATTCGACTATAGCGAGAAATTTCTAGCTCGGCTGCCACTTTGCGAAGTTGACGCAAGGTCATCTCTTCTAAAGGAGGACGTTCTCTCGCCATACAATTAACCTCCAACTGTTGGTAATAATGTTTACCTCAATTATTTTGAACTGAGGATTCGGTCTATGTAGTATATTCTGACAAATTTTTTGAGTTGGTCAATGGCTGAGAAGTTTATCTTCTATTGGTTTATAAAATTTTTTAAATATAAGTTCATGGTTAAAACCAACTACCTGCAATTGTTGTAGTGTTCGTGGGTGCTATTTTGTAAGGGGATCATAATGTTATGGTTTTATGACATTATGATCCCTTCGGTTGGATACTAGGGGAGGTTGTCCGAAAAGCCATAAGATTAGAGGGTCAACAAATGCATAATTTTATAAATTATTAAGTATGAAGATAAAACACGATGCTTTAAATAGATTTTTAAAAGTTTCATTCCAGAGCTGGTGTCGTTCCGCGATCGCCATTGTATTAGTAGTATTGGTAGTAATTGGTGGCTTTGCTTCCGAGGCAAATGCGGCGCTATTCACTAAAAAGAGTGATGCATTGTCAACTAAGGAGCTTCAAATCCTAGTCACGGCAGGTTTGACAGGTAATTATAGTGCTGATACAACCGATACGATCGCAATTTTGCGTGAGGCTATAAATCTGCCTGAAAAGGCTGAAAATCGATTCGAGATTAAGACATCAGCTAGATATAAAATCAATGCTTATGTTTCGCGTTATCGGGCTGATCATGAAAAGAGTGGTTTCTATTCTTATACGACAATGTCAACGGCGTTAAATACTTTGGCAGGATACTATAACGGCTCAATGAAGCGTGCAGTCCCCACAAAGACTCGCGATCGCTTATTGCAAGAGTTTGATCGTGCCGAAGCTGCCTTAGCACAGGGACGCTAATTTTTATAGATGCATATGTAGCACATATATAAATTGCACTGTAAAAAATTAAACTATCCAAGAATTTAGCTATGAGGGGCTTAAGCCCCTCATCCTTCCTAACATGATAATGTGAGGATCACAAAACATTGACATCAGGGTTGGCAACAGTATACGAAGCTTTATATCAAGACGCGCAAACTCATGAGTTTGTCGAAGAATTGCAGCAAACAGATGCCAAAGAATTTTGGTATAGAGCGATCGCTGTACTTCAGCAGTTTTCAATCCAGAGCCAACTCAAGGGTTTGCTGCTAACCCATCATCCTTATATTTTTGAGAATGCAGCATTTCTTCAGTCGGAGTTGCAAACTTGGGTATTCACTACCAGCAAGTCGTCCTTGTTTCCTACAGGCTCTTTGCCGATTGGAAATACGCAAGTTGTATCTATTCCTAAATCCGATCCCCTCACTCAAGAATGGTTATGTATTTTAGTTACTGAGACTTTTAGCGCTTTAGTAGTTTCTTCCGTAGATAGTCATACTTGCGTTTGGTCGCTTCATCCCAACGCTATTCAAAAGGCGATCGCTGCTTTGTTACCTCGAGTTCGACGCGCTGAACAACAAGTTTTATTGCAAACTAATCTGCAAAGATTCGCACTAAAAATGCCTCCCTATCAAATCATGGCAAGATTTGGCGCAATCTTAATGGCGCAATCTTCGATGCATCAGGAGTTGCCCATCCCTGAAATTCAAGAAGTCGATATTATCAAAGCGATTACCCATGAAGTGCGGACACCACTCACTACGATTAGGATGCTGGTGCGATCGCTCAAACGGCGGAAGGATGTATCTGCTGAGGTAGGACTGCGCTTAGATCGAGTCGATGCCGAATGTACAGAGCAGATTAATAGATTTAATTTGATTTTTGAAGCCGCACAACTTGATAGTTATCCAATTAAGTTAGAAGCGACTCAAATTGGAGAAATTTTGAATGATGGATTTAGACATTGGCAGGAGAATGCAAGAAGAAGACAAATTTCGTTAGAAATGATTTTACCAACAGAAATTCCTGCGATTTCAAGTAATGCTCTGCTTCTATCTCAAGTTCTAAATGGCTTGATTGATCGCCTTATCCGTAGTTTCCCTCCTGATAGTCATATCCAACTAATTGTCACGAGTGCAGGTGAATATCTAAAACTGCAATTTCAATCGCAAGTAATGCGATTAGGTGATGGTGACTTACCATTACTGAAAGCGGTAGGTCAATGGCTAATGCTACAGCCTGAGACAGGGACATTAAGCTTGAGTTTGCCAACTACCAAGACCTTACTAAAAGCTCTCGGTGGCAAGCTCACCGTAAGGATGCATTCTACTAGTGCGGCTTACGATGGTGAAATTCTCACGATATTTTTACCGTTTAATCAATAAGGCTGACGCAAAGCAATATATTTATTTTTGCTTATCTTTTATAGCTTATAGTTCCATTGTCTGCATCAATTTCGGCTATACATCCAACAGGTAAGGGAGCATTTTCGCCATCATGTCCGAATGGTAGATGCATCACTATTGGGATTCTCAAATCAGTTAAGCGATCGCGCCAGACTTCTTCCATGGTAAAACTAGGAGTAGATACTTCAGATTGACTAAAACGACCGATCGCAATACCTTTTAGTTTTTGCAAATGCCCTGACCAACGCCAATGGGTTAACATGCGATCGACCTTGTATGGTGGTTCTGCAACATCTTCGATCGCGAGAATTACATTTTCTAGATCGGGACAGATGGAAGTACCGATGATGTTAGTGGCAAGTGTCAAATTTGCTGGCAAGAGAACGCCTGTAGCTTTGCCATTTCCCCATCCTTGTCCTGATAGCGTAATCTCATTGACTTTCCCTTCTAGCCAATCAAATAATTGCAATTGCGATCGCTCAGGTTCATTACCTAATGTCGTGATTACTGGTGCGTGTAAGCCGCCAATTCCTTTATATTTAGCTAAGCCCCAAAGCAAGGCAGTGATATCTGAAAAGCCAATTAACCATTTAGGGCGATCGCTGAGCTGAGACCAGTCAAGTTTTTCGAGCAAGCGCATCGAGCCATAACCACCACGCGCACAAGCGATCGCTACACATTCAGGATCATTCCATGCATGGATAAATTGCTGACAGCGCTGCTGATCAGTTCCTGCGAGATAGCCCCAAGGTTGGCTCAGATCAACAGGAATTGTTAATTCATAACCGCGATCGCGCCATATGTTTAGCCCTTGTTCAAAGCGTTCCCATTCTCGTAATGCACCGCTAGGGGCGATAATATGCACTTTTTGAGAAGGATTAATATTTGGAGGAAGTTGGGTTGGTTTCATTGATCGCCTCTCAAGTCAGTTTTAATAGTGCATTTCTAAAATCTTCGCCTTGCAAGTCGGCGATTTCATACTGAGCTTCCATTCCTCGAAATTCTTTTAGTATGTCTGGAATATCACTAGTATCAATTTCTTGCATAAATTCACTACCAATTACAGCTTTTAACCTTTTGCTGTCGTGATAAAAGTATTCTTGCAATAAGGGAATGATGCGGTGATACCAAGTAAATCGGAGGTCTTCGAGAGTATCAACATCCATGAAGTAGCTATGCCCAATTTGATAATCGCGTCCGATGAGGAGGGTAATACGTTTGTTAAGTTGGATGAGCAATTGATCTAGTCTGATGCCTTCAATAACTTTCTCCTTTAGCAGTTCAGGATCAGGTTTTAGTTCGATAAATGTAAACCTGCGGCGGAGGGCTATGTCTAAGAGTGCGATCGAGCGATCGCTTGTATTCATCGTTCCTAATATGTATAGATTTTTCGGCACGCCAAATTCTTCTTGGGAGTAAGGCAAGGTAACTTTTAATTCGTTACGCGCTCCTATCCTTTTGTCATCTTCAATAAGCGTAATCAATTCACCAAAAACTTTAGCAATATTTGCCCTGTTGATTTCATCGATAATAATCAAATATTTATTATCAGGATCTAATTCCGCCTGTCTACAAATTTGTTTGAATACCCCATCAACAACTCTATAGCTAACTTCCCCTAATTCATTGGTTATAGGTTTAATCCCTTCTACGAATTCTTCATAAGCAAATGATTGATGAAAAGTTACAAATTTTAGATATTTTGATATGTCTGCAACGGTTTCTGTGGATTCTTTGAGATTTTGAAGTTGTTCAGATAAATTTTCTTCGGCATACTCTCTACCCAAATCAGTCAAAAACCAATCTCCATTTTTTGTCTTTTCAAATAAATATGGAGGCTGTCTTTTAGAAATTCCATACTTCACTGTCTCAACAGAAACATCTGTATGTATTTGCAGCATTGCGTGAATCATATTACTCAATTTCTGAGTCTTAGTTGTCTTCCAAAAAGCATCAATCAAATTATCTTTAACAAGTTCAGTAACTTTGAATAATTTATCTTTTTTATAATTGACATACATTGCAAATGCGATCGCTTCATGCCATGTCAAATCTTTTACTGAATCTTGTCTTCGTTGTTCTAGAGTTATGGGAGATTGTAATTGCTTGGACAAAAATAATTTTGCAAATTGACTAACTGTATAGGTTTTGCCTGTACCGGGCGAACCATAAAGAATTATATTTTTTGTGAAAACAAAACATTTTTGGATCATATCTATTTGAGGAGAGTTTGCACTAATTTCTTTATAATCTATTCCTACTTTTATGGCTTTTTCCGTTAATTTATCATTATTTTTAGAGAATGGTAGACTATATAAAAAATTAGTTATTTGATGGGTATCTAGATTCTTAAATTCTTGAATATTGCGTATAAACTTAAGCAGCTTTAGATTATTTTTATAGGTTCCTTTGTCGGGTTTCTGATCAAAAAACCTTAAAAATTTAGCAGTTAATTTAGGACTTCCTATTGGTAAAAATTGCTCAGGAAAATACAAATAAACTAGTCTGATTTTTAAACGATGATTTCCGATAAAATATTGAGTACCAATTTTTTCAAGATTTTCAAACTGATTGTTATCAATCTCATTTAGCAAACTAACTAGTCCTAATTTTATATTTTCAAATTGCTCTTTACTTACAGACCCTATATGATTTATCATTTTAGTGCGTGAGCGTATTACACCAGAGTGTGGTGCAATTCCTTTTGTTTTATCAACTAACCAATAAATGAATCCATCAGTCGGATCAATAAAATCCTCATAGGAAAGAGTAGATATTTTTGATTTAGGAAATTGTGTGACGAATTCCTGCTGAACTAAAGAAAGCTTATCAGATATATCCTTGGATTTCTTTTGATTTTCTTGTAGCCATTCCTGAAGTGCAATCCGCCAATCTTTATTAGAACTCATGCATTTTAAAAATATCTAGTACTATTCTTAAATTAATTGTCTGATTTTTATATTGAGTCAATTAGATTTTTCAACT
Organism: Pseudanabaena sp.; assembly: GCA_043786935.1. Classification (GTDB taxonomy): domain Bacteria; phylum Cyanobacteriota; class Cyanobacteriia; order Pseudanabaenales; family Pseudanabaenaceae; genus Pseudanabaena. The sequence goes on from JAYVVP010000196.1 coordinate 10,486, forward strand.
AGTTCACCCTTTAAATACTTATGAATAATGTTTTCAGCAAAATTAGACACAGAAACACCAAGTTGATTAGCCAGGCTATAAATTTTATCAGAGTCTTGTAATGACATCTGTAATTCAATCTTTTGTATTTAAACCTGACGCTTAGCTATATCTTGAAAACGTTGGATTTCCAATTTGGAATCAGGAATACTCACCCAATCATCATTTTCAATACTATCTAACAATTCCTGCTCATCTTTATCTAAATTCATTACGGCATTAATCTTTTCTTTAGTCATGCTATCCAAATTTTGCATAATATCGCCTTTTGACAATTTATAAGCCTGTTCCTTAAGTTCTTGCAGCAACATGGTGAATGCTCCTAAACAATACTGAATTATATTTTAATGTATATTTTGCGCCTAACAACCGCCATGACAACTCCTACCCAGCCTGTTAGAGTAAAATCAAAACATACAAATCAAAGCTTACACAAGTCTAAATTTATGACTCAAGTTGTTACTCTAAAGCAAGTTTTAGAACTAGCCAAGCAACTTTCGCTTGTGGATAAAATCAATTTAATCGAAAAAGTAACCCCCGAAATTAAGCGTGAATTGAATATAAAACCTAAGCCTCGTAGATCTCTGCGTGGTTTGTGGCGTGGCGCTAACATCAGCGATGAAGACATAGCCGAAGTCAGAAAAGAAATATCAGCAAACTTTCCGCGTGAGATTATTTGATGAGCAATGCTGTAACTGATACCCATGCCTTAATTTGGTATTTAGAAGACAATCCCAAACTGAGTGAAGCGGCTAGCGAAGTTTTTGAACAATGTGATCGCGGTGAGATTTTGATTTACATTCCAACAATTTGTTTAGTTGAGATTGACTATCTGCAAGAGAAAGCACGTATTTCTAGCGGCTTCAAAAATCAATTAGATGAGGTTCTAGCAGGTGGCGATACTGGATTAGTTTTATTTGATTTAACATCTGAAGTAGTTGATGCCTTGGCGAAAATCCCCAAACAGGCAGTTCCTGATTTGCCTGACAGAGTTATAGCTGCTACAGCTTCTCATCTTGGTTTACCTCTCATTAGTCGAGATCACCGAATGCCTCTTGTTGGTATCCCGCTAATTTGGTGATGACTATGTTTATAAATATTTCGCCTGAGAATCTTCATCAAGCAACTTTAGACTTAAAGTTAACTCCTTTCTCTACTAAATGGTAATGCTCCTCATCCGCCTCTAACTTCAATAAATCTTGATGACTTTCACGATAGCGAATAATCTCATCAATTACATCTAAAGACAAATCCCAATTATCGGCAGCCTCTTCAACTGACATTCCATTAGTTATCATATCTTGCCAAACGGTTGAAGCAAGTAGTTTTTGTCCTTTCACATATAACTGTTTTCGCCAAGGATGATTTCGTTTTGCTAAATAACGTCAGTTCGGGTTAAGCAGAAAGCTTGAGATTAGAATCAAAATTTAAAGAAGGCTTTTTAGGTTGATGGCAGTAAGCAATCAGCCCAG